>NZ_JFJW01000117.1:0-59666 GCF_000611125.1 Cupriavidus sp. SK-4 | reverse complement strand
GCCCGCCGGCTCCGCCGGCGAAACAGCTCACGCTAGTCAAGAGCGACAACCGACCGCGTAGCGACAATCCAAACAGCCTTCTTTCTGCTTGCAGCATCACGGACTAAGCAAGCGTTCCTGTGCGTGCGGCGCGCCGGGGTTGTCGGCGGGCAGGAACGAGGTGTCATCAGGGAGGGCGCCGCGCATGCCTGCCGGCGCGGCGCACAGCAGCGCGTTCATCTGGGAAAGCTCGCGCAGGGTGTCCAGGTGCAAGGCGCTGGTTTCCACGCTCGCGGTGCGGCGCTGCGCCACCCGGGCAATGTGGCGGGCGGTGAAGCGCCCGGCGCGTGCCTGGAAGTCGCCGGCGCACTCGACCAGCAATGCCGACGCTGCGCGGTCGTTGGCAACAAAGAGCGACATCCTGGTACGCAGGTTGGCCAGCAGCATGTCGCAAAGCTCGAGCAGTTCGGCGCGGCCCTCATCCGAGAAGCAGTAGTTGCGGCTCAGTTTGCGCTGGTCCAGATCGACCAGGATGCGTTCGACGATATCGCCCGCATACTCCAGGTTGATGTTCACCAGCATGATTTCATCCCAGCGCGCGGCATCCTCACCGTCGAGGCTGCCGGCGTCGACGTCGGTCAGGTACATCTTGACCGACGAATAAAGTGCGTCGATGCGGTCGTCCAGCGCCTGGCAGCGGGCGTTCACGGCGCGGTCGTTGCCCACGATCGAGAGCTTCATGCCGTTGAGCATCTCCTCGATCACGTCGCCGATGCGCACGACTTCGCGCGTGGCATTGCCCAGGGCGACGGAAGGATGCCGCAGGTCGCCGTGGCTCAGGTAGCGCGCGCCGCCGGGCGCTGCGTCGTCGTGCGCATCAGGCAGCCATCGGGTGCACAGGGACGCCACCGGGTTGACGAACCAGATCAGCGTTGCGGCCAGGGTCAGGTTGAATGCCATGTGGAAGTCGATGGCCATGGTGCCGGCACTGCTGCCCAGGCGGTCCAGCAGCCAGGGCATGGCGTCCAGCAGCGGCAGGAATGCCAGCACCCCCACGAACCGGAAGATCAGGTTCGCGAGCGATACCCGCCGCGCGGCGGGCGGACTGCCGGAATTTGCCAGGCAGGCAATCAGGCCACTGCCAAGATTGGCGCCGAGCACCAGCGGCAAGGCTGTGGCAGGGCCGATCACACCGCCCATGGCCAGCGTTGCGGTCAGCAGTACCGCGGCCAGGCTGGAGTACGCGAGCAACGTCACGAGGGCGCCGATCACCAGTGCCAGCAGTGCGTCATGGCCAAGCGAGGTGAAGACGGCGCGCACGATCTCGGCGTGCAGCAGCGGTGCGGCGTAGAGGCGGATCAGCTGCAAGGCCAGCGTGATCAGGCCCAGTCCCACGATGACTTCGCCAGCCTGTCCGCGCAGGCTGGCCTTGCCGGACAGGCGCAGGGCAATGCCGATGACCAGCAGCAGCGGCGAGAGCCAGGAAATGTCGACCGACAGCAGGCGCGCCATCAGGCTGGTGCCGACGTCGGCACCGAGCACGATCGGCAGTGCCGCCGGCAACGACACCAGGCCCCCTGCGACAAAGGCGCTTGTCATCAGCGCCGTGGCGCTGCTGCTTTGGATCAGCGCGGTCACGCCAAGCCCGGCCAGGAAGCTACGCGCGGGACTGGCCGTGCCTGCGGCCAGCACCAGCCGCAAGCGCGGCCCCAATACCTCCAGCATGCCGTGGCGCGTCACGTGCGCGCCCCAGATCAGTAGTGCGACCCCGGACATCAGGGAAAGCAGGATTTGCATGGCGCCGCCCCCTGGTGGTGGCCGTCTTCGCGGCCACCTTTATCTGATTGATGATGCAGCGTGCCGGCCTGGCCGGCACGTACTCGCTCTAGTCCGCGTGGTTCAGCGCCAGCCGCAGGATGTCGAAGTTGCGCAGCCGCTGGCCGGCGGGCGCAGCAACCTTGCGGTTGAACAGCAACGGCACCTTCTGCTCGGACAGGCCGCCGTGCGAGCGCAGCGGGGCATCCAGGCCGCTCAGGTCATGGCGGGCCGGCGTGGTGCCGAGCACGGTCAGGCGTTCGCTGACCACCACCAGGTCGCCGATGCGGTCGGGCGGCAGCTCGAAGCGATCGCTGGCGGCGCGCTTGTCCAGCACCAGTTCGATGCCGGGCAGCGCGGCGATGGCTTCATGCACGGCCTGTTGATCGGTGCCGGCGGGCAGGTAGACGGTCGCGTAGGAGCCCAGTGCGCCATGGTGGGCGACATAGGGATCGGTGATAGGCAGCAGCACGCGTGTGGCGTCGGTGCCGAAGCGCTCGTCAAGCACCTGCTGCAGGAACAGGATGTTGGCCTTGCCCAGCGAGTCGGTCTTGGCATTCATGCCGTGGTCGGCGGTCACGCCGATGACCGCACCCAGCGCGTCCAGGCGCTGCAGGTAGCTGTCGATCATGGCGTAGAAGGCATTGGCCTGCGGCGTGCCCGGGGCATGCTTGTGCTGGATATAGTCCGTGGTGGACAGGTACATCAGGTCGGGGCGCACGGTTTCCAGCAAGGCCACGCCGGCGGCGAACACGAACTCGGACAGGTCGGCGCTGTAGACCGAGGGCAGCGGCATGCCGACCTTGCGCAGCACGTCGTCGATGCCGTTGTCTTCAATGGTGGCCTGGTCGGCCTTCTCGGCCGAGAAGCAGATGCCCTTGAGGCCGTGGCCCAGCAGCGCGCGCAGCTTGTCCTTGGCCGTGACCACCGCCACCGATGCGCCCGCCTGCGCTGCCGCAGCCAGCACGGTCGGCGCGCGCAGGTAGCGGGCGTCGTTCATCAGCACCTCGGCGCCGGCTTCGGTGTCGTAGAAGAAGTTGCCGCAGATGCCGTGCACCGACGGTGGCACGCCGGTCACGATCGACAGGTTGTTGGGATTGGTGAACGACGGCACCACGCAGTCGCCGGTCAGCACCGTTCCGCGTTTGGCCAGGCTGGCGAAGAAGGGCGTGGCGCCCGCTTGCACGGCAAGGTTGATGTATTCCTGCTCGCAGCCATCGATGCAGACGATGACGGTGGGGCGGGCGGGAAGCTGGTAGTGGTGGCCGTTGACCTGGATCTGGGTGCTCATGGCGTCTCTTGGGGAGGGTTTGTCGATGGGATTTGCCTGAGACCCATGCTAAGTTAGGCGATAAACTCTCACAATCGAGTTTATTTTCCAGATCCTGTCAGGAAATCTCACAATGCCGCACAAGCTGCCCCCGCTCAACGCCCTGCGCATCTTCGAGGTTGCCGCCCGCGCCGGCAGCTATTCGGCGGCCGCGCGCGAGCTGCACCTGACCCATGGCGCGGTCAGCCGGCAGATCGAGATCCTGGAGCAATGGCTGGGGCAGCCGCTGTTTATCCGCCAGGGCCAGCGCATGGTGCCGACTGTCCACGCGCAGGCGTTCGCGCGCGAGATCAGCACGGCGTTCGACCAGATCAGCGCCGCTTCCGAGCGCTATGGCCGCATTGCCACGCGCAAGGTGGTGCGCGTCAATGCCCCGGCAACCTTTGCCATGCGCTGGCTGATTCCGCGGCTGGATGACTTCCGGCGCAAGCAGCCCGAGGTCGACGTGCGTGTGTCGACCGCCTTCAGCAACGAGGCGGGATTCAACGGCACCTTTGATGTGGCGATACGGCGCACCCTCGAACGTGGCGAACAGTTCGAGCCAGTGCCGATCTTTTCGGAGTACCAGACGGTGATCGCCAGTCCGGCGATGCTGGAGCAGGTGCCGTTGCAAGGTGTAGAGGACCTCGTGGAGGGCGTCTTCCTCTATACGGAGACCCGGCCGGGCAGCTGGGAATCGTGGCTGCAGCAGGCGGGACATGCCTCGCTGCTGCCGGTGCGCACGCTGCGTTTCGACCATTTCTTTGTCACGCTGCAGGCGGTGGTGGACAGCCTTGGCTTTGCCATCGGCACCTTTCCGACACTGGAAACGGACCGCGCGGGCGGGCGCATTGCGACGCCGTTTGCCGCCATCCGCGCACCGGGCAATACCTACCATGCGCTGGTGCCGCGCGATGCCGACAAGCCGCTGCATCTGCGCGCGTTCCTGGAGTGGCTGCAGCAGCAGGGGCAGGCGGCCGTGGAGAGCTGAAGTGGCGCGCGCGGGAAGCGACGTGAGTGTGGCGCGCGGCCCGCGCGATGCGGGCCTGCGCTGACGGGCGCTCAGGCCCCGTCGAGGAAGGCGCTGCGCTGGCCCAGGCGCGAGCCGAGCGCATCGGGGGCCAGGCTCATGCTGGCGGGGTCCACGGCCGAGGCCGGGCTGCCTGCCATGGTCGGGTCGGCGGCTGCCGGCGCCATGCCCGGCTGGGCCGCCTGTACCGGAGCCTGGGCGTAGCTGCCGCCTGCTGCGGGTGCCGCCTGGGCCGACGGCATGGCTTGCACGGGCTGGGCGGATTGCACCGGCTGAGTGGATTGCATCGGCTGCATCGGCTGCGTCATTGGCATGGGCTGGCTCGGCTGCAGGGGCTGAGCCTGCTGCGCAAACAGCGGGTAGGACGCGATCATCGCGCCAGCCACGACCAGGGATTTCGCCAGATGTTGCTTCATTCGTGTACCTCCTAGAACGCCTACAGGCAAGGGAACAGTCACTGTAGCGCCGAGGCACCTGACATTCTGTTCGATTTTGCAACGGTCATTTACCAGCCTTGCCATCGACGTCAAGGCAGGTTAAATGCGCGCGCGGCCCCGGGCCTTGCGGCGCTGTCAACGCCCGGCCAATCGCTTGAGCGCCGCGGGGTCCAGCAGTTCGATCTGCCGGTACTCGCGGCGGATCAGGCCCGCGTCCTCCCACGCCTGCAGGTACTTGGCCACGGTCTGGCGCGAGCGGTTGACCATGTCGCCAAGGTCCTCCGCGCTGATGCGCACGACATGGTCGGTGCGGTCGGCCAGTTCCAGCAGGCGCGCTGCCATGCGCGCATCGATCGGCGCCTGCGCCGCGCTTTGCGCATGGTCGAACGCTACGCGCAGGCGCGCGCAGATCTGCTGCACGATCAACTGCATGCCTTCCGGATGCGCGGCCAGGATGCGGTGGAAGTCGCGCTGGCTCAGCACCATCAGTTCCGTATTGCCGACGGCGAAGGCATCGTGCGTGCGCGGCTTGCCGTCCAGCAGCGAGATCTCGCCGAACCAGCGGCCACGCCCGATCACCGAATACACCGACTCGCGCCCGCCCGTGCTGACCCGGCTCATGCGCACCCGGCCCGACAGCACCATGCAGAAGTAGGTGGGCGGATCGCCGCGCGCGAAGATCATCTCGCCGTCGCCAAAACGCAGGCGGCGTGCGGCGTTCGCCACGGCATCGAGCACGCCCGGCGGCGCATTGCGCAGCCAGCCGCTGGCCAGCACGCTGCGCGGCAGCGTGCGCACCGGTTCCACCGCTGCCCTCGATCCACGCTTCACATCACTCTTCACATCGCTCTCCTGCTGGAGCCGAGATTGTCCAATACTTAACAGACTTTGACGCGGTGCGCCCGGACAATGCATCGATTCAATGACTCACATGCCCCCGGGAGGTACGCATATGGCGCAAATCCAGCTTGTCGATTCAATCAGGGACCGCGTCTCCGACGCCGAATGGCAGATGCGCGTGGACCTGGCGGCCGCGTACCGCCTGGTCGCCCACTTCGGCTGGGACGACCTGATCTTCACCCATATCTCGGCACGCGTGCCCGATGCGCCGGACCAGTTCCTGATCAACCCGTACGGGATGATGTTCGACGAGATCACGGCATCGAGCCTGGTCAAGGTCGACCACGAAGGGCAGCCCGTGCTGGAAACGCCGTATGACGTCAACCCGGCCGGCTTCATCATCCACAGCGCCGTGCATGAGGCACGCCCTGAGGTCGGCTGCGTGATGCACACGCATACCTCGCACGGCGTCGCCGTCTCGGCGCAGCAGGCGGGCCTGCTGCCGATCTCGCAGCAGTCGATGTTCGCGCTGACCGGGCTGGCGTACCACGACTATGAAGGCGTGGCGCTGCGCGAGGACGAGAAGGCGCGGCTGGTGGCCGACCTGGGCCGCTGCAAGCAGATGATCCTGCGCAGCCATGGCCTGCTGACGTGCGGGCGCACGGTATCCGATGCTTTCCTGACCATGTACACGCTCGAGTCCGCCTGCCGCATCCAGATCCTCGCGCAAAGCGGCGGCACGCCGCTGAGCATGGTGCCCGAAGCCGCCAGCGCCAACATGGGCCAGCAGGCGCGCCAGGCCACCAAGGGCAAGGGCTCCAACCTGGCCTGGCCGGGCCTGCTGCGCCGCCTCGACCGCATCAACCCTGACTACCGCAACTGACCATGGCCATCCTCGTTCACCTGCCGTCCTTCATGGCGGTTCCCATCACCGCCGCACTGCGCGAAGCCGCGCCGGACATCACCGTGTGGAACGGCCGCGAGGCCGCGGTCGCGGAACAGGTCGAAGCCATCATCGCCTGGGGCCTGAAGCCCGGCGTGCTGCCGGCCTACCCAAAGCTGCGGCTGGTCTGCGCCGCCACCGCGGGCGTCGACAAGCTGCTGGCCGCGCCGGACCTGCCGCCTGGCATGCCGGTCACGCGCATCGTCGATCCCGGCCAGCAGACCGGCATCGCCCACTACGTGCTGGCGATGGCACTGCGCCATACCCGCGCGCTCGGCCTGTACGCCGAACAGCAGCGCCGCGGCGAATGGAAGCGCCACCCGGGGCGCGATGTGTCGCGCTGCCGCGTGGGTGTGCTGGGGCTGGGCGAGATCGGCAGCGAGGTGGCGCGCATGTTTGCCGCCATCGGCTACCCGGTCAGCGGCTGGAGCCGCAGCGCCAAGCATCTGCCGGGCGTGACCGACTTCACTGGCGACGACGGGCTGGATGCCATGCTGGCGCAGAGCGACATCCTGGTCTGCACGCTGCCGCTGACGCCGCGCACCGAGGGCATGCTGAACCGCCAGACGCTGTCGCGGCTGCCCAAGGGGGCGTTCCTGATCAACGTCGGGCGTGGCGAGCATGTGGTCGAGCCCGACCTGGTCGCCCTGATCGACGAAGACCACCTTGCCGGCGCGGCGCTTGACGTGTTCGCCAAGGAGCCGCCCGCGGCGGACGACCCGGTCTGGAGCCATCCCCGCATCGAGGCCACGCCGCATATCGCGGCCGACCCCTCGTACGAACTGGTGGCACGGCAATGCATCGACAACCTGCGGCGCGCGCGCGACGGGCGTGAACTGCTGAACCAGGTGGACCGGCAAGCGGGCTACTGAGGGCCCGGCGGGCCGGTCCGTCCGCGTGACTAAGTCACGCTCACATCGGCGGTGCCCGCCGCCACCTCCAGCAGCCGCGTGCTTGCCGTGGCAGGCTGGGCCGGTGCCGTGCCGCCCTCGAGCAGCTTGAGCGTATGGAAGGTGCAGCTCAGCTTCTGGGGCGTCAGGGTGACCAGTGCGTAGCCCTCGACGTTGGAGTCGGCGTGGCGCAGCCACGCGTTGAAGGTGCGCAAGGTGGCGTCGAAGGTGTTCACCACCGTGCCGCCCACGTTGCTGTAGACCAGTTCACGCAGCGCGGCGAAGGCTTGGTCGTTGTCGACGATCGAGCGGAATGCACTGAGCAGGGAGTTGCTCGACAGGCCGGCCGTGACCAGGTCCACCATCACCGGCGCTGGCGTTGCGGCATCGTAGTCGTCCATCACCTGGCCGGCAAAGAATGCGTGGATATCGCCGCTCAGCGCCACCACATTGCGCACGCCGTTGTTCTTCAGGAACGCCATCAGGTTCTTGCGCTCGGCGTTGTAGCCATCCCACTGGTCGGCATTGAGGATAAAGCGGTCGAGCAGCGCGATGGCCGGCAGCCGGCTTTCGATCAGCGGCTTGATGTTGGCATCGAACGTGGCGCTGTCGATGCCGATCTGCGCCAGTACATTGCGCAGCGCCGTGTAGGCCAGGTTGGCATAGGTCCCGGCGGCCTTGGCCGCACGCAGGTCGTCGGCCAGCGCGTTGGCAATGGCGCTCTCCAGCGAGGACAGGGCATTGTTGGCCAGCACCAGCGCCCTGGCGATCAGCCGCGCCACCGCCTGGGTCACATCCACCTGCATGCGCAACAGCGACAACTGGTTGGCCCACAGCTTCCACGTGGTGGCGTCGGCGCCGACGCGGTCCTGCCACCACGCGCGCTGCGCGTCGCCCAACATCGACACGGGCGTCAGCGTGTTGCCCGCGGCGGCAATCTTCTGCGCCTCGGCCGCGGCCAGTGTCGCGGCCGGGACGAAGTACAGGGCGCCGACTGCGCGGCCGGTGGATTGCTCTGAGATGATGTGGTCGGCGCGGTACAGGCGCTCGTCGGTCATCAGCAGGGTAGCGAGATTGCCGAAGGTGAATGAGCGATAGATCTGGATGTTCTGGAACGACGGGTTGTTGAGGTCCAGGCTGACATCGGCCGGCATGAACTCGAACCACGCCTGGTTGGCAGCGCGCCGGCGCGCGGTGCGCGGCGTCAGGTCGTCGTCGGAGTTGTAGGTCTGCCGGTCCTGCCAGCAATTGTCCGAGAACTCATGATCGTCCCAGATCGCAATCATCGGGAACGCGGCATGCAGGGCCTGCAGGCGCGCGTCGTTGCGATAGCTGCGGTACAGGTAGCGATAGTCGTCCAGCGTGGTGGCGTAGACGCTGCCGTCCGGCAGCGCGGTGCCATTTGGCAGCTGCAGCACGCCATGGCGATCCTCGACATTGCCGGCACGCGAGCCGCCCGGGACGGCCTCGTAGATGTAGTCGCCGACATGGACGATGAAGTCCAGGTCCTGCTGCGCCAGTTCTTCCATGCCGGCCCAGTGGTTGGCATTCCAGTCCTGGCAGCTGACAAAGGCGAAACGCAGCTGTGACAAGGGCGTGCCGGCCGCTGCCGCGGTGCGGGTGCGGCCGACGGTGCTGGGGCGGTTGCCCAGCAGGAAGCGGTAGTAGTAGCGGGTGCCGGGGCTCAGGCCCGTGACCTTGTTGCGGATGGTGTAGTCCCAGTCCGGCAGGGCCATCAGCGGTTGATTGACCAGCAGGCTCGGCGGCGGGAAGTCAGGCTGTGCCGACACCTGCAGCCGCACCACCACCGGCCGCTTGCCGTTGCTGCCTTCCACCCGCGTCCACACCACTACGCTGTCGGGCTTGGGATCGCCCGAGGCGACGCCATGGACGAAATTGAAGTTCTCCGGATTGCCGGTGTCGGGTTCCGGGTCGGAATCGCCGCCGCCGCAGGCGCTCAGCCCGCCGGTGGCAACGGTGACGGTCAGGAAACTTCCCCACTTGAGGAACTGGCGGCGGTCCATGGCGATCCTCCTGTTCTTGCGGTCTCGGTCCACACAGCGCGCAGCCGGGGCCAGGATGCCGCTTGCGGCACCAGGATTCGTGGGGGCGTGCTGGTTGCTGAATGCATACTAGTGGCTGGTCCGCACGGTCGCTGTCGGTGAGGTTCCGACATCGATATAGGAGGAGGTCGACTGGTTCGTGCCGGCGCTGGCGCACCGCGCACCACCGTTGCTGGCGCGATCGGCAAGTCGGCATGCATTGCCTGCCACGCGGCCTAGACTGAAAGCAGACGATTCGGACGCGAGGGCATCATGGCGTACGGCAGCATCCTGGTCCATCTCGACGGCAACCGGCAGGCCATGCAGCGCTTGCAGATTGCGGCACGCCTTGCCACCGCCAGCCAGTGTCCGCTGATTGGCCTGCTGGCCGGGCGCGTGCCGGACCCCAGCTGGTTCTACCGCATGAACAATGCCCAGCGCTGCCTGGCCGAAGACCAGGAGCGGCGCCGGCTGCAGCGCGAGAACACGCGTTGTGCCTTCGAGGCCGCCACGCGCGAGCTGGCGGTTGCCTGTGACTGGCGCACCGTCGAGCGCGATCCGGTGCCACTGGCGCTGCGCGAGGCGCGCGAGGCCGGCCTGATCGTCTCCGGCCAGTACGACGCTGACAACGCTGAAGGCCCGGTGGCGCGGCAGCTGTTGGAGGCGCTGCTGCTGGAGAGCGGCCGGCCGGCGCTGGTGGTGCCCTGTACCGGCGCTTTCGCCACCGTGGGCACACGCGTACTGGTCGCCTGGAACGGCAGCCGCGAGGCCGCGCGTGCCTTGCACGACGCGCTGCCGCTGATGTCCGGCGCGCGGGCGCGGGTGCTGAGCGCCCATGCCGCCGCCAGGGAGTCGCGTGCCGATGCCACCCCGGTCAGCCACGCCGTGCACGTGCTGGAGCGACTGGGTGGGGCAGTGGAGGTGGAGCACGGCCCGGGCAGTGGCGACCTGGCCATCGGTGAACTGATCCTGTCGCGAGCTTCGGACTTTGGTGCCGACCTGATCGTGATGGGCGCCTACGGCCACGGCCGGCTGCGCGAGCTGGTGCTGGGCGGCGTAACCAGGGTGGTGCTGGAGTCGATGACGGTGCCGGTGCTGTTCTCGCACTGAAGCGCGCCAGAGCAGCGTCCCCCGGTGGTCTTCAGTCGACCGTGATGTGGTTGGCCTGGATCACCTTGCCCCATACGCCCACGTCGCCGCGCACCGTCTGTGCGAACTGCTCGGCGCTCCTGGGCGGCGCCATGCCCATGTTCAGCTGCAGGAAGCGCTCGCGCATGGGGGCGTCGGCCAGCAGGCGGTTCACCTCGGTATTGAGCCGCTGCACGATGGCGGCGCTGGTGCCGGCGGGCGCGAACAGGCCATACCAGCTGTCGGTGTCGAACGGGTAGCCCTGTTCGGTCATGGTCGGCACGTCCGGCGTGGCCGGCGCGCGGCGCGTGCCGCTGACGGCCAGCGCGCGCAGCTTGCCGGCGCGGATCAGCGGCAGCGACGACGAGGTATCGACAAAGGCCACCTTGACCACGCCGCCCTGCATGTCGGTCAGGATCTGCGCCACGCCCTTGTACGGCACGTGGCGCAGCTTCATGCCGGTCTGCATCTTGAGGGCTTCCATGGTCAGGTGGCCGCCCGAGCCGATGCCCCATGAGCCGTAGTCGTACGCATCCGGGCGCTTGAGCACGTGGGCGACGAACTCCTTGAGCGTGCGCGCCGGGAAGTCCGGCGTCACCACCAGGAAATTGCCGCCCGCGCCGACCTGCGCCACCGGCAACAGGTCGCGCAGGCCGTCATAGGGCAGCTTGGGCTGCAGGGTCTGGTTGATCACCACCGTGGCGGCATAGGTGAACAGCAGCGTGTAGCCGTCGGGGCTGGCCTTGGCCACGGTATCGTTGCCGATGATGCCGGTCGCGCCGGGCTTGTTGTCGACCACGATGGTCTGGCCCAGCGCCTTGCCGAGCGATGCGGCCAGCGCGCGCGCGAACAGGTCGGTGCCGCCGCCGGGCGGGGCCGGCACCACCAGCCGGATGGGCTTGGCGGGCCAGGCGTTGCCGGCGCATAGCGGGCCGGTCGCCGCGCCAAGACCGAGTGCGGCAAGCGCGCGCAGCACGTCGCGCCGGCGCGCGTTGCCAGGCAGTTCCGTCGGAACCGGGTTCATTGCTCGGGGCATGGCGTCTCCCTAATGCATGCCGAAGTTGTCCGCCGCTTCGCTTTCCAGCGCGTCGGCAGCCGCACCGTACAGGCTGCGCGACACATAGCTGCGGATCTGCGTGGCGCGCTGGCGCAGCCAGGCGGCCTTGAGCTGGCGGGCCTCGCGCACGGTGGGCGTTTCATCCGGCGCCAGCGCCAGCACGTCGATCACGTGCAGCGCCAGCTGCGTGTCGCCGCGCGCGGCCAGGGCCTGGGCGTGGCGGAGCAGTGCGCCATGGTCGGCCACGGCCGCGGCGATCTCGGCGGCCGCCTGTTGAGGCGGTGCGGGATGCAGCGTGGTGGCATTGCGGTCCCACCAGCCGTTCTCCGAGCGGTAGATGTCGCGCGCGATGTAGCTGGGGTCGCCATAGGTGGGGCGCATCCAGGGCTGGTCGAACAGCTCAGCCGGCGGCTTCAGCGCCGCCAGCACCTGGCGTTCGTTGCAGCCAGCGTTCATCAGCCGCACCACCTCCGCGCGCAGCCAGCGCAGGGCCCTGGCGGTCTGGCACAGCACGCGCTGGCATTCTTCCTCGCCCTGCAGCGTGGCGCCGAACTCTCGCACCACGGTGCGCGGCTGCAGCCCGGCCAATCGTTCCAGCGTATCGGCCCAGCGCACGGTGTCGCGCATGGTGCGGAAGGGGGTGCCGATGTTCGGGATCGAATCAATCACCGCGGGGCCGCCGTACAGCAGGCGCCGGCCCGGCAGCCAGACCGCCACGGCGTCGTCGGTCTCGGACGGCGCCCACAGGATTTCCGCGCGGCGCTCGCCCCGGCCCAGCGTCAGGCCATCGGCGAAGGTCTCGGTGGGTTCGATGTGGACCAGCTTTCCCGCCAGCGCGCCGGCCGGCTGGCGGAACTGTATTTCCGCCATGCGCTCCTGCATGCGCTGGGTCTCGCGGTAGCGCGCCTGCCGCGCCAGCACGTTGACGTGGGCCAGTACGCGTGGCGCGGGCTCGCCGCGCGCGGCGGCGTGGTCCAGCCATTGCTGCAGGCCGGCGTTGTAGCCCATATGGCCGTGGCTGTAGCAGATGGCCAGCAGCGGCAGCCCGGTCTGCGTGCGCAGCGCCTCGATCATGCTGCGCGTGACGCGCCCGCCGGGGCCGCTGTCGACCACCAGCAGGCCGCCGCCCACATCGGCGACAAAGCTCTGTCCTTGTCCATGCAGCAACCACACGCCGTCGCCGACGCTTTCGATTCCGGTGCCAGTGACCAGTGCCGCCGGCCGGTCCTCAATGTCCTGCATGCTTGCCTCCTCTGCGAACCAGGTCGCGTCCAGCGCAACTGTCACGCAAGAACGGGCATCCCGGGGATTGGGGAAAGTCCCGCCGGGATGCGGCGTACCGGCCGCAAACCAAGCGCCGGTGCGGCCCGGCGGAGGTTTTGGAATTTCAGGTGTAAACCGCTGGTTAGCACCGCGCGGGTGCAGGGAGTTCCCCGCCGGCGCGCGCTGCGGTAGCGGCTGCCTTCAGTCAAGTCGGCGCAGCGGACTGTCGGGCAGGTTGGACAGATAGTGGACTTCACGCCGCAGCAGGGTGGCGAACTGCGCCGCCACCGGCGTCATCGGCGAATCGGCGCGGTAGATCAGGCTGACGGTGTGACTGGGCAGCTTGTCCTCGATCGGCAACGGCACCAGGCCATTGGCGGCCAGCCGGCCGGCCACCATCTGGCGCGGCAGCATGCACAGCAGGTGGCGGTCCTGCATGAGGTGCTCGATCATGCCGATGGTGTCGCAGCGCACCGCCACGCGCGGCAACGGCAGATCGCGTTCACGGAAGGCATCGAGGATGGCGGCGCCAGGGCCGTGCATGCGCTGGCCGGTCAGGATCCAGTCCGAGCCGATCAGCTCGCGCAGGCTGCGGGCGTTGCGCAGCGGATGCTCGCGGTGGGCCATCACGACCGAGTCGTTGTTGTAGAGCGGCTCGCAGGTGAATTCGCGCTCGATGCCCCCATCCGGGACCGGACTCACTGCCATGTCCATCACGCCGGAGCGCAGTTCGTCCAGGTGGGTGGGGTAGCCCCAGCTGTCAATGCACACCAGCACGTCGGGGTGCTGCACGCGAAAGCGCTTGACCACCGCGGGCAGCAGCACATGAGCCGGGCCGCGGGTGGTGCCGACGCGGACCACGCCGTTGCGCGCGCCCAGCATCTGCGCCATCTCCTCGGTGGCCTTGCGCGCCTCGGTGGCGATCAGGCGCGCGCGCCGCAGGAAGGCCTCGCCAAAACGCGACAGCACCACGCCGCGGGTGGTGCGGGTCAGCAGCGGCACATGCAGTTCCTCTTCGAGCTGGCGGATGCTCTTGGTGAGTGCCGGCGCCGACACGTCGCGCGCGCGCGCGCCGGCGCGGATGCTGCCGTGCTCGGCGACGGCAATGAAGTCCTGGACCTGGCTCAGACGCATGGATTGCCCCACATAAACAACGCACTGGGCGCACAGCATAGCGGCAATCCGGTGGGTTCGGGATAACCCCAGGGTGCTAACCAATGGTTTGCACAGACGCGGTTTTGGCATCTGTCGTTACGCACCGTGCTATCGCATGATCGCTCCACATCGTCGCAAACCGCCGGCCGCGCCGGCATCTTCGAGGAGTGGCATCGCATGACGAACCGGCAAGACCTGCCGCTGGCAGGCATACGCGTGGCGGAGTTCGGGCAGTTCATCGCGGCGCCGGGCGCGGCCATGATGCTGGCCGACCTGGGCGCCGACGTGGTCAAGGTGGAGGCCTTGCGCGGCGACAGCGCGCGGCGCTTTGACGGCACCAGCCCGCAGAGCCCGATGTACCTGGCCTACAACCGCGGCAAGCGCGGCATCGCGCTGGACCTGCGCACGCCCGGAGGGCTGGACGCCGCACGGCGGCTGGCGCTGGCCAGCGACGTGGTGCTGCACAACACCCGCGCCGGCGTGATGGAAGCGCTGGGGTTGGACGCCGCCACGCTGCGCGCGGCGCGTCCCGACCTGATCCACGCCTCCATCAGCGGCTTCGGCACACGCGGCCCGTCGCGCACGCGCCCCGGGCTGGATATTGCCGCGCAGGCCGAGAGCGGCATGATGTCCGTCACCGGCGAGGCCGGCGGGCAGCCGCTGAAGGCCGGCTTCGCGCTGATCGACGCGGCCACCGCGCTGGCGACCGGCAACGCCATCCTGGCGGCGCTGTTCCGGCGCGAGCGCACCGGCGCCGGCGAGACTATCGAGACCTCGCTGCTGTCGGTCGGCGTACAGATGCAGGCCCAGCTGTGGGCCGAGTACCAGTGCTCCGGCGCGCTGCCGGTGCGCAGCGGCAACAGCCAGCCCAAGGCCGCGCCGGCCGCGGATGTGATCGCAGTCGCGGACGGGCATATCGTGCTGTCGGCCTATCTCGACGAGCACTGGACGCGCCTGTGCGAGGCCATCGGCCAGCCGGCGCTGGCGCACGATGCGCGCTTTGCCTGCAACGCGCTGCGCGTGCAGAACCGCCCGGCGCTGCTGGCCGTCCTGCACGACGCCATGCGCCACCTGAGCGGCGACGCCGCCCGTGCGCTGCTGGAGCGCCACCAGGTGGTGGTGGGCGTGGTGCGTGACTACCACCAGGTCAACGCGAGTGCCGACGTGCGCGCCAGTGGCGTGCTGCAAGCCGTTGACGACGGCGAGGGCGGCCAGCTGGAGCTGCCGGGCCTGCCCTTCACCATGGCCAGCATGCCGGCAGGGGCGATGCCCGCGGTGCCGCGCCTCGGCCAGCATACGACCGAGGTGCTGGCCGAGCTCGGCTTCAGCGCCGCAGAGATTCACACCATGGCCCGCGCCGGCGCGATCGGCGTGGAACAAGCCCAGCAGGAGCCCGCATGAACACCCTCCAATCCCCCGTACTGCTGCAGCGCCATGCCGGCTGGGCCGAGGTGGTGCTGAACCGCCCGGCCCGCCGCAATGCCGTTGACATGTCGCTGGCACGCGCGCTGGGCGACGCCATCGAAACCCTGGCCGCCGACGACAGCGTGCGCGCCGTGCTGCTGCGCGGTGCCGACGGCGCCTTCTGTTCCGGCCTGGACCTGCAGGCACTGCAGGCGGAGCCCGGCGGGCTGGCCGCGTTTGCGCCGGTCTGGGAGCGCGTCCACCTGGGCCTGCTGCAAAGCCGCAAGGCATGGATCGTGGCGCTGGAGCGCCATGCCATCAACGGCGGCGCGGCGCTGGCGCTGGCCGGCGACCTGCTGGTGTGCGGCGCAGGGGCCTTCCTGCAGATCGGCGAGATCCGCCTGGGCATGGCCGCGCCGCGCAATGCCGACTGGCTGGCGCTGCGCCATTCCGAGGCCGTGGCCGCGCGCCTGTGCCTGCTTGGCGACCGCGTGCCCGCGCCGGAGCTGCTGCGCCTGGGCGTTGCCACCGAACTGGTCGAAGACGCCGAGGTGCTGGACCGCGCGCGCGGCCTGGCCGCCACCATCGGCGGCTTTCCGGCCGAAGGCGTGGCCGCGATCAAGGGCGGCATGCGCGCCGCGACGATGCGCATGGCATCTGCTGCGCGCGACAAGAATTCCTGAGGACCGATATTTCCATGACAGATTCCATCACCACCGACGACGACGCGTCGCTGCAGGATTTCCGCCGCGAGGTGCGCGAGTTCGTCGCCCGGTCGCTGCCCCATGCCGTGCGCGAGAAGGTCCGCCTCGGACTGGAAGTCAGCAAGCAAGAGCTGGTCGACTGGCAGCACCGGCTGGCCGAGCGCGGCTGGCTGGCGCCGCACTGGCCGCCTGAATGGCAGGGCTGCAACTGGAGCGCCGAGCGCCGCGCCGTATTCCAGGAAGAACTGGTGCTGGCGCACGCGCCCGAGAGCGGCGGCATCACCTTCGAGATGATCGGCCCGATCCTGATCCGCTACGGCACGCCGGCGCAGCAGCAGTACTTCCTGCCGCGCATCCTGAGCCAGGAGCACTGGTGGTGCCAGGGCTATTCCGAACCGAACTCCGGCTCGGACCTGGCTTCGCTGAAGACGCGTGCGGTGCGCAAGACGCGGCCCGACGGCACCGAGGTCTACGTGGTCAGCGGCAGCAAGATCTGGACGTCCTACGCGCAGTACGCGGACTGGATCTTCTGCCTGGTGCGCACCGATACCGAGGCGCGCGCGCAGCAGGGCATCAGCTTCCTGCTGATCGACATGCGCAGCCCCGGCGTCAGCGTGCGGCCGCTGGTGGGCATCCATGGCTGGCACCTGTTCAACCAGGTGTTCCTCGACGAGGTGGAAGTGCCGGTGGAGAACCTGGTCGGCGAAGAGAACGCCGGCTGGACCATCGCCAAGTCCCTGCTCGAGCATGAGCGGCTGAACCTGGCGCGCGTGGCGGAGAACCGCCGCCGCCTGGCCAAGGTGCGCGCCATCGGCGAAGAACTGGAGGAGGGCGGCCAGCCGCTGTCGCAGCGCCCGTGGTTTGCACGCCGGCTGCGCGCGCTGGAGGTGCGGCTCGAAGCGCTGGCTGCAACCGTGCTGCGTTTTCGCAAGCGGGCGCGCGCCGGCGAAACGCTGGGGCCGGAGACCGGCATGCTCAAGCTGCTGGGCAGCCGGCTGATCCAGGACATCGAGAACCTGGCGGTCGATGCGCTGGGTCCGGACACGCTGGCCTATGACCGCGCCGCGCACTTCGAGCCCGCCGTGCCGCAATCGGGCCAGTCCGCGTACGCCGCGGCGGCATCGGCGCGCCGCTTCGTCACCCGCGGCTACACCATCGCCGGCGGCTCCAGCGAGATCCAGCACGAGCTGCTGGCCAAGCAGGTGCTGGGCCTGTAGTGGCCCCAATCGTGCCCGCAACCCAGGACAAGGAACTGAACACATGAGCGATTCAACGGACGATCGCCGCATGCTGCAGGAAAGCGTGCGGCGCTATGTCGAGCGCGGCTACGGCTTCGAGCAGCGCCGCGCGGCGCTGGCCGAGCCCGACGGCTTCTCGCGCAAGCACTGGCAGGCGTTTGCCGAAATGGGCTGGCTGGCAGTGGGACTGCCCGAAGCCTGCGGCGGCCTGGGCGACAGCGCCGACCAGGCCCTGCTGGCCGAGGAACTGGGCCGCGCCCAGCCCGCCGAGCCCTGGCTGGCCAATGCCGCGCTGTGCGCGCCGCTGCTGGCCGCCTGCGGCGATCCCGCCCACGCCGCGATCGCGGCGGCGATGGCCGAGGGTGGCGCCATGCTGGCGCTGGCCGCATGGGAAACGCAGGGACGCTATGACGCCTTCGATATCAGCACCACCGCGCAACAGCATGAGCCGGGGCAATGGACGCTGGACGGCCGCAAGACCCTGGTGCTGGGCGGCGGCAGCGCCGCGGTGCTGCTGGTGCTGGCGCGTACCGGCGGCCAGCGCCGCGACCGCAGCGGCCTGACGCTGTTCGCGGTGCCGGCCGACACGCGCGGCATCAGCGTCGATGCGCTGCCGACCTACGACGGCCGCCAGACCGCCAGCGTGACGCTGCGCCGCGCGACCGTGCCGGACAGCGCGCGCATCGGCCCGGTGGACGGCGCCTGGCCGCTGGTGGAAGCCGCCATCGACCAGGCCACGGTGATGGCCTGCGCCGAAGCCGTGGGCACCATGTCGCGCGCGTTCGACCTGACCCGCGACTACCTGGTGACGCGCGAGCAGTTCGGCCGTCCGCTGACGGCCAACCAGGTGATCCGGCACCGGCTGGTGGATCTCTATGTCAGCGTCGAGCAGGCGCGGGCCATCACCGAGCTGGCGGCCAACGCCCTGCATGGCGATGCGGTGGCGCGCATGCGCGCGGTATCCCATGCCAAGGCCTTTGTCTCGGACGCCGGGCGCGCGCTCGGCGAAGACGTGGTGCAGCTGCACGGTGCGGTGGGCATGACCGACGAGATGGAAATCGGCCACTGCTACAAGCGCCTGGCCGCCCACGCCAACCTGTTCGGCGATGCCGACTGGCACTACGAACGGCTGGCTGCACTTGATCACGCGGCGCAGGCGCAAGCCTGAGCCGGTTCAGCCAGGGCGCCCGGGCCGCTGCCCGGTGCGCCCACCCATGACAGGCCGGCAACGCACCGGCATGCGCGGCCAATGCGCCGCAACGGAGACAGCAATATGAGCAGCCAGCACACTGGCGCCCGCAGGGCCTGTGCCACGCGCACAGCGGCCCTGGCGGCGGCGCTGGCCCTGGCGGGCGCCGCCAGCGCGCACGCCGAGGCCCCATACCCCAGCAAGCCCATCCGCATGGTGCTGCCCTCGGGCGCAGGCACCGTCACCGACCAGACTGCACGGCTGGTGGCCGAGCGCCTGACCGCCGCGCTCAAGCAGCCGGTGGTGGTCGACAACCGCCCCGGCGCCAACGGCATCATCGCCAACGAGACCGTGGCACGCGCCGCGCCTGACGGCTACACGCTGCTGTTCACCTACGCCGCGACCATGACGGTGAACCCGTGGACCACGCCGTCGCTGCCCTATGACCCGATCAAGGACTTCACTCCCATCGCACGCCCCAGCCAGCCCGGCGGCAACCTGCTGGCGGTCAGCGCCAATGTGCCGGTGCACAACCTGCAGGAGCTGATTGCCTACGCCAGGGCCAGCAAGGCGGAACTGGCGTACTGCTCATGGGGCGTGGGCTCGGGCGGCCACCTGGCCATGGAATACCTGAAGGCCAAGACCGGCATCCACCTGCGCCATATTCCCTACAAGACCGCCACCCAGTGCAGCAACGACCTGGCCGCGGGCCACGTCACCATCGGCATCACCGACGCCATCTCGTCGGTCCCGCACCTGAAGTCCGGGCGCATCCGGGGCATTGCGGTCTCCGGTCCGGAGCGCCTGCTGACGGCGCCCGACGTGCCGACCATGTCGCAGCAGGGCGTGCCCTTCCAGCAAGCCAGCTGGGTCGCGATCTTCGGCCCCAGGGGCCTGCCCGCGCCGATCGTCAACCGGCTGAACGCCGAGGTGAACCGCATCCTGCAGACACCGGGCGACCGCGAGAAATTCACCGCCATGAACCTGCAGCCGGCCGCGCCGTCGAGCCCGGCGGACTTGGGCAAGCTGGTCAGCGCCGACCTGGCCGCGTGGGGCGAGGTGGTGAAGGTGGCGGGGCTGCAGGCGAAGTAAGGCTGGATCACAACAACAAGAACGGGAGACAGGCAGCGTGAAGGCAAGACAGTGGATGGTGATGGGCGCGGCGCTGGCCGCGGGCAATGCCGTGGCCGGCACGATGCAGTTGTTCGGCGTGGTCGATGCATCGATCGAATACGCCAGGGGCTCGGAAAGCGTGGTGCGCATGCGCGAAGGCCAGCAGGCCGCGTCGCGCTGGGGCATCCGTGGCATCGAGGACCTGGGCGGCGGGCTCAAGGCCAACTTCCTGGTCGAGTCGGGCTTCAATATCGACAACGGCACGGAGTTTTTTGGCAACAATCGGCTGTTCGGGCGGCAGGCATATATCGGCATGTCAGGCAACTGGGGCGAGTTCCGGCTGGGGCGGCAATACACGCCGTCGTTCTATGCGCTGCTGCGGCTGGATCCGTTCCTGCTCAATGGCGCGGTGTCGCCGTTCAACCTGCTGAGCGCGACCGCATCGCAGGGCACCGGGCACGTGGCCTACGGCGCCCGTTTCGACAATGCGGTGCAGTATTTCTCGCCCAAGTGGGGCGGCTTCTCCTTTGGCGCGGCCGTGGCCCCGGGCGAGGTGCCGGGGTCGGCGCGCTCAGGGCTGAACTTCGGCATGAATGCGACGTACGAGGCCGGCAACGTCTACGCGTTCTACTCCTACCAGGGGATGTATTCGGGCGCCAACCTGCCGGTGGAACCGACGCTGACTTCCAACCATTTCGTCGGCGGCTCCTATCGCTTCAAGCCGGTGGAGATCGGCCTGCTATACAGCGCCGCCAGCAGCGACCGGCCCGAGACCCGCTCGGCACGCCACTACGGCGTGACCTTCAGTTGGAACGTGACGCAGCGCGACACCTTCAAGGCCGCCACACTCAAGCGCCAGATCCTGGGCGGCGGCCAGCGGCCGCTGGCGGTGACGCTGGGGTGGGACCATGACCTGAGCAAGCGCACCACCGCCTATGTGCGGGCGGTGCTGGTGCATAACAGCCCCGGCGGCAGCGTGAGCAACAACAGCATCGTGATTGATCCGGATAGCGGGGATGATGCGAAGTCGGTGAGCGTGGGGTTGCGGCATCGGTTCTGAAAGCGCCAAGCCGCTCACGCTACTGAGAGATCGGGATCAGGCTGGCACCTCTCGCAGACGCTCCCCTCTCCCGCAAGCGGGAGAGGGGAGCGAACCCGCAGCGTGCCGACGGCATCGCCAAAGCCGGCCTTACTTGAAGCCAGCCTTACTTCAACTGCTGCGCAAACTCATCCAGCTGCGTAATGCAGATTCCCCAGCCTTCATAGAACCCCAGCTCCTCATGCTGCTTGCGCGTGGCCTCGTCCGGATGCATCACGCGCGCAATGTAGCGGGTGCCGTCACCCTCGTCAGCCATGGTGATGACCGCGGTCATCGACAGCCACGGCTTGTTGGGCCGATACCCGGCCACCAGGGCCGAGGTGGAGACGATCTTCTCCATCGGTACGATTTCAAGGAAGCATCCCGGGTTGTCGCTGACGCCGCCGTCCGGGCCTTTCATGAGCGTATGGAAGGCACCGCCGGGGCGCATGTCGAAGGCCAGGACCTCGGTGGTCCAGGGTTTGGGGCACCACCACTCCTTGAGCAGCTTGGGATCGCTCCATGCACGCCAGACCTTGGCACGCGGGGCCTTGAGCAGGCGCGAGATGACCAGGTCCTGGCTTTCAGGGCTGGCGGCGTTTTCATTCGGCATCTGACTGTTCCTCCTGATGAAGGGCTTCGACAAAGGCGGCCAGGCGGTCGGTACGGGCCTCCCACGTGGCGCGCTGGTCGGCCAGCCATTGCTGCGCGTCTGACAGCGGTTGCGGTACCAGTTCGCAAGTGCGCACGCGCCCCGTCTTGCGCGAGCGGATCAGGCCGCTGCGCTCCAGCACCTGCAGGTGCTTCATGAACGAGGGCAGTGCCATCGTGAACGGTGCTGCCAGCACCGAGACCGTTTCCGGCCCGCGGCCGAGCACGCTGACGATGGCGCGGCGGGTCGGGTCCGCCAGCGCGTAGAACACGTCGGAAAGCGGGGAAATATCGACAGCCTGGGACACGTCAGCAAACTCGGCACAATGGTTAGCCACATGGCTAAGTATAGGGAGGCAACCGGAAACTGCAAGCGCAAAATGCAAGGCGCCCCGGCATCAGCCGGGGCGCCTTGTGATCGGGGAAGCGGGGCGGAGGCTATTGCTGCCGCACGTACGCCGCCAGCGCCTTGACCTCATCCGCCTTCAAGCCGGCAAACGGCGGCATCGGCACCGATCCCCATTTGCCGCTGCTGCCGCCGCGGATGCTGGCTTCCAGCTTGGCCTGTGCCTGCGCATCGCCCTTATAGCGGGTGGCGACTTCATGATAAGCCGGGCCGACCACCTTCTGCGTCACGCTGTGGCAGCTCAGGCAGGCGTTCTTCGCCAGCAGGCCCTGCACGTCCACCGCGGCGGCAGGCGCTGAGGCGGCCGCGGGTGCGGCTGGCGCGGGCTTGCCCGCCTTCTGCGCGATGGCCACGATCTCCGGATCCTTGATCTTGGCGGAGCCGTAGGCCACCGCGAGGTAGGCGCCGAGCTGCTCGACCTCGCCATCGTCGATCGGCGCACCATAGGCCTGCTGCATTTTCTTCATCTCGGCGGTCCACTGCGTCAGGCTCAGGCCGGGCGGCTGGTAGGAGACGTAGTCGGCCGAATGGCAGATCGCGCATTTCTGCATGGCGATGCCGTAGCCGGGCAGCTTGGCGGGTTTGAGCTTGACGTTCTCCGCCGGCAGCTTGATGTCCTGGGGGGCCGCGGACGCGCTGCCCGCGCCCAGCAGGGCGAGCGCGAGCAGCACTGGGGTGATGGATCGATGCATGGTGCGCTCCTCAGGCAATGGTGACCGGCGTGGATTCAATGACGTTGCGGCGATAGCCGGCCGGGTTCCAGTTGGCCTTGGCGGGCTGCACCTCGCCCTGGACGCTGGTGGCACGGACCATCAGCACCGCCGGGCCCTTGCGCGCGAACTTCACCGGCAGTTGCCAGGCGCGGAACGAGAAGCGGCCCAGGTCCTGCCCCAGCTTGGCGGCCTGCCAGCTCTGCCCGCCGTCCACCGAGACTTCGACGCCGCGGATGCCGGAGCCGCCATCGAAGGCAATGCCTTTCAGCTCCACCGTGCGCCTCGCTGGCAGCACGCCGCCGGCGCCCACGCTGGTGATGAAGCTGCGCACCGCCAGCGTCGAGATCGGTCGCGTCTTGCTGGCGGGGGTGCCCGGCGCCACGCATTGGCAGTCGTTATCCGGTACGCGATAGCCCTTGGTCATGAAGAACGCATCATGGCCTTCGAACGGGTGGTCCAGCACCTCGATCGCGGACAGGTGCTTGATCCAGTAGGTGCCGAAGTAGCCCGGCACCACCAGCTTGATGGGATAGCCGTTGAGCAGCGGCAGGTCTTCGCCGTTCATGCCCCAGGCCAGCATCGGCTCGCCGTTCATCGCATGGGCGATATCGAGCGACTTGCGGAAGTCCGGCGTGCTCGGCAACACCGGCGTATCCATCCCGTTGAACGTGACCACCTTGGCGCCGGCCTTGACGCCCGCGTGTTCCAGCACCTTGCGCAGCGGCACGCCGGTCCAGCGTGCATTGCCCATCGCGCCGTTGGCCAGTTGCGCGCCGAACACGCGCGGCTCGGAGAAACCGCGGCTGTTGCCTGAACACTGGTTCACGGCGACGATGTCCACCGGATCGGCCAGCCGCTTCAGTTCATCGAGCGACAGCTTCAGCGGCTTGTTGACGTGGCCGCCAACGGTCAGGCGGAAGGTGGCGAGATCCACCGACAGCGGAATGTTAGCCAGGTGGTAGCGCACGAAGAAGGCGTCGTTGGCGGTGATCGGCCCCTCGTTGAACGCGGAGAAGGGGGTCTCAAGGTGTGGCGGCCGGGTGCTGACGCGCACCAGCGGGCGCTTGCCCGGATAGCGCACCAGCGGGCGGGGGCCGTCGGCCAGCGTGACGCCGTCGCTGATGCGCGCGGCCTGGGCGGCCAGTGCGCCGAGCGGCGAGGCGCCGAGGGCGAGCAGGCCCGCGCTCTGGACGATGCGGCGCCGGGCCGGCNCGGGCCGGCAGCGGCTGGGCGGGGTCGGCAGATTCCGCCGGACTGTTCTTGTCTCGCATGGGGCGTCTCCTTCAGGGGCGTGTTGTGTCGCGCAAGGCGCTATGGCGGGTACTTTGAGGCCGCGGCATCAACTTGTGAAACGTGTTTTGCTGCTAGTACTTATCGATTTGATCGATATAGGGGAAGACCACGGGCGCTCCGCCGAGAAACCGCTTGCATCGCGAATTCCGTTTCCCTACATTTACAAAAACGTTTTTGTTAGCGGAAATCGATAATATCTGAGGCGAATTGCGCACAGACGCAGCAAGTGGCTTCCGGGCCACCGGCACAACGCCCACACAGCAAACGAGGAGCAAAGCATGTCCCACCCCGCCCCCGCGCCGGTGGATGAACGGTTGCCATGGCGGCGCCTGTTTGTCTTCGGGCTTCAACACGTACTGGTCATGGCCGCGTCGCCGATCGCGTCCGTCTTCCTGATGAGCAAGGCGCTGAACTTCCCGCCCGCGCTGGCGGTGCAGCTGCTGAGCGCCACCTTTGTGATCTGCGGCCTCGGCACGCTGTTGCAGTCGCTGGGCAAGCGGGGCATCGGTGCCCAGCTGCCGTTCGTGATGCTGCCCGGCGGCGCCCCGATCGTGCTGTTTATCCTGATCGCGCAGCAGACCGACGTGCAGACCGCCGCCGGCGCGGTGATCCTGACCGGCGTCTTCTACTTCTGCGTGCTGCCGGTGTTCCGGCGCTGCCTGCGCTATTTCCCGCCGGTGGTGGTGGGCACGATGCTGCTGCTGGTGGCGATCAACCTGGCGCAGGTATCCGGCAAACTGGTTGCCGGCCACCCGGCCGCGGGCAGCACGGTGGATCCGCTCAACCTGCTGCTGGCGTTCGCCACCATTGCCTGCACCGTGGCGGCATCGCGCCTGTTGTCGGGCATGCTGGCGCAGCTGGCGATCCTGCTCGGGCTGCTGGGCGGTGCGCTGGTGGCCGGGCTGGCCGGCGCATTCCAGTTTGGCCATGTGTCGATGTCGCCGGTGTTCGCGTTGCCCACGCCGTTCCCGTTCGGGTGGCCGCATTTCGATGTGGTGGCGGCGATTCCGCTGATGGTGTTCGCCGTGATCTCGATGGTGGAGGCCACCGGCCAGACGCTGGCGATCAGCGATGCCGTGGGCCGGCCGGTTGACCAGCAGCGCGACGTGCCGCGCACCATCCGCGCCGATGCGCTGACTTCGCTGCTGGGCGGGATGTTCGGCACCTCGCTGATCATCACCAGCGGCGAGAACATCGGCATCGTGCGTGCCACCGGCGTGCGCTCGCGCTTTGTCACGGCGATGTCGGGTGCGATCCTGGTGGTGTTCGGGCTGCTGGTGCCGGTGTCGTCGCTGATCAGCGCGATCCCCGAGGCCGTGGTCGGCGGTACCGGGCTGGTGGTGTTCTGCATCGTCGGCACCATGGGCATCGACATGCTGCGCAAGGTGGACCTGCGCGACCACGCCAACATGTACGTGGTGGCCGTGGCGCTGGCCGTGGGCCTGCTGCCGATCCTGGTGCCCGGCATCTATGGCGGCCTGCCGGCCAACGTGCGCATCCTGGTGGGCAATGGCGTGGCCATGGGTGCCATTACCGCGGCGCTGCTCAATTTCCTGTTTTTCCATACGGGCCTGCGGGCCGCGGCAGCGGGCTCCGTCGCCCGCGACGATGCCGCCGCCACGCATTGACCCGGCTTCCTGAATTGCAATGACTGATCGTTCTGACTCGACGCCGGCCTGGCCCGGCGATACCAACCCGGCCCTGGTGCCGGACAGTTTCAAACAGCCGCGCATCCTGCTGCCGGAATGGACCCTGCTGCGCCAGGGCGCGGTACGCGGGCACGCGGTGGTGGTGGAGGGTGGCCGCTTCACGGCAGTGGGCACGGCCGCGGAAGTCGCTGCGCGCTTCCCCGAGCTGGAGACCCTGCCGCTGCCGCGCATGCTACTGATGCCCGGCATGATCGACACGCATCACCACCTGACGCAGTCGTTCGGCAAGTCGCTGGTGTTCGGCGAGCCGTCGGAGATCTTCCGGCGCGTATGGGTGCCGCTGGAAGGCAGCCTGAAGGCGGAGCACCTGTACCTGTCGTCCAAGCTGGCGGCGCTGGAAGCGCTGCGCGGCGGCTTCACCACCGTGGTCGATGCCGGCACGCGCAGCGACGCCGGGCTGGACGCGGTTGCGCGCGCGGTCACCGATGCCGGCGTGCGCTGCGTGCTGGGCCTGATCTGCAACGACAAGCCCGGCGCCGAAACGCTCGACGCCGCGCCGATCCTGCGCCGCGCCGCCGCCCACCTGGACAAGTACGCCGGCGATCCGCTGGTGGCCCCGTCGCTGGCGATCTCGATTCCCGAGGTGGCCTCTGACGCGATGCTGCACCACGTCTACCAGTTGTGCGCCGAGTCCGGCCGCATCTTCCAGACGCATGCCAACGAGCACCTGGTGGCGGTGGAGCGTTCGCTCAACGCTTGCGGGCGCCGTCCGATCGAACATGTCGCGGCGGTCGGCGCACTGGGTCCGGCGGCGCTGCTGGCGCATGCCACGCTGGTGACGCCGCATGAGGTCCGCTTGCTGGCCGACACCGGCAGCGCGGTGGCCTACAACCCCGTGGCCAGTGCCTGGAAGGGCAACGCCGTGGCGCCGGCTGAAACCATGGCTACCTTCGGCGTGCGCCTGGGCCTGGGCACCGATGGCACCCGTAGCGACGGCTTCCGCCTGCTGGACTATGCCGAGGCCGCCCAGCGCTTCGCCTTCGGCATCGGCGTGGGCGATTCCTCCTGCGGCGCGGGCTGGCGCTGGGTCGACATGGCCACGCACGACGCGGCCGATGTGGCGGGTCTCGGTGCGCTCACCGGCGAGATCGCCGCGGGCAAGCGCGCCGACTTCCTGCTGGTCGACCTGGACGTGCCGGAGCTGACGCCGTCCTGGGACCTGACCTGGGAACTGGTGCGCCTGGCCAACCGCGACCAGATCCGCGCGGTCTTTGTCGATGGCAGCCTGCGGCTATGGCAGGGCTGGCCCACGGACTGGGATGCACGCGCGCTGATGCGGGCGATCCACGCCATGGCCGAGGACACCGTCGCCAATGCCCCGATCCGCAAGCTGCACGACGCCGCGGACGTGCACCGCGCGCGCCAGGCTGGCACGGAGGCATCCTGACCATGGACATGACGTTGTTCAGCGTCGGCGTGGCGGTCTTTACCGGCGCGCTGGTCCAGGGTGCGACCGGCATGGGCTTCGCGCTGATCGTGGTGCCGGTGCTGGCGCTGGCCGCGCCGGCGATGCTGCCGGGCGCGCTGCTGCTGGCAATGCTGCCGCTCAACGCCTACGTGGCCTGGCGCGAGCGCCATGCCATCGACCTGCGCGGTGCAGGGTGGATCAGCGCCGGGCGGCTGGCCGGCACTTTCGGCGGGCTGTGGGTGCTGGTGGCGATGCCGATGGCATGGCTCAACGCGCTGGTCGGCGGCAGCACCATTGCCGCAGCGGTGGTGTCATTGCTGGCGCCGGCCTTTACGCCAGGGCGGCTGACCTTTGCCTCGACCGGCCTGATCACCGGCGTGACCGAGACCGCAACCGGTGTCGGCGGCCCGCCGCTGGCGCTGGCCTACCAGCACGCGCCGGTCGCGACGCTGCGCGCCACCGTGGCGCTGTGCTTCCTGGTCGGCGAGGTGATTTCGCTGGTGGTGCTGGCGTTGAGCGACCGGCTCGGCATGGAGCAGGTGCTCTATGCCATCGGGCTGCTGCCGGTGCTGATCGTCGGCATGGTGGCCAGCCACCTGGTGCACAAGTGCATCAACCAGCGCATGCTGCGCATCGGCGTGCTGGTGTTTGCGCTGGTTTCCGGTGCGGTGGTGCTGCTGCGCGGTTAGGCGTTTGGCGTGGACGACGCCCGCACCACCAGCTCAGGCGCGGGCCCGGTGATCACGTCGCGGCTGCGGTCGCCGGAAAGATGTGCGAACAGCAGCTCCACCGCCAGCGATGCCACGCGCTCCAGGTGCAGGTTGACCGCGGTGATCGGCGGCTGCGCGCTGCGGGCGCGGATGCCGTCATAGCGCGTCACCACCAGCACATCGTCGGGCACGCGCTTGCCCAGCCCTTGGAGGTGGGCCATGGCGCCCACCGCAAACGCATCCACCGGCGCGCACAGCGCATCGAGTGCCGGCATCTGCGCCAGCAATTGCGCGCAGGCCTCGGCGCCCGCGGCTTCGCCGTGTTCCTCGGCTGCCTTGACGATATGGCAGGGCAAGCCCATTGCCTGCGTGAACTCGCGGTAAGCGCGTTCGGTTTCCACATACGACTGGCGCGGCGCCGCGCCGATCATCAGGCCGATATGCCGGCGCCCGTGCCCGTGCAGATGCGCCAGCAGCAGCCGGGCGGTGTCGGCCGATTGCAGGTCGACGCAAGGCACCGGCGTGTCGGTCAGCGGCTCGCGCCCGATCGACACGATGCTGACGCCGCGCTCGCGCAGGCGCGCGATATGCGGGTCGCCCGCGATCGGCTCGATCACGATCGCGCCGTCAATGTCCAGCGTATCGAGCAGGCCCCCGGCGCCTTCCAGCGGCGGCACCAGCACCACGCCCAGGCCGCGCCCCATTGCTGCCTCTGCAGCAATCGCCGCCACCTCCATCATGAAGCCGAGCCGCGACGTGCCGCCCGCCACCGCGAACGGCATCGATGACAACAGCGCGATGCAGTTGGCCCGGCCCGACTGCAGCCGCTGCGCACGCACGCTGGGCCGGTAGCCCAGCTCGGCGGCAACGCGCTTGACGCGCGCACGCGTGGCCGGATCCAGCACGCCGCGGTCGTTCAGCGCGTGCGACACCGTGGTCAGCGATACGCCGGCGGCGCGGGCGACGTCATGGATGGTGATGCGGCGAGGGCGGTCTGGCGTGGATTCGGTCATGCGGGACACGGGCGATGGTTCAGGGCGGAGCATACAACAGCGCGCGGCAAGGGGCAGGTTCAGCGGCGCGCGTTGGCAGCGCCAGCTTCGGACGACAGCGCTTTCCAGTGTTCCCGCGTGAACCGATAGAGCACCTCCAGCGCCGGCGACAGCGAGCGCGCCGCCATGCGTGCAATGCCATAGCGGCCGCAGCGGCGCGGATCGGGCGGCATCGGCACTTCGGCCATCAGTCCGGCGGCGCGCTCCTGCCGCGTGATCGAGAGCACGCCGAACAGCAGCGTATCGCTGGCCAGCGTCACGCTGCGCAGCATGTCGAGGTTGTCGCAATGCAGGGTGAAGAGCTTGTCCGGCGCAGCGCCCGGTCCCCATAGCTCAGCCAGTTGCCGGCTGATGACGGTGCTGAGCGTGGTGGTTGCCACCGGGTAGGCGCGGATGGTTTCGATATCGATGCGGCGCTTGCGCAGGATCGGATGCCCGGCGCGGCATACCAGGCCTGCGGGTAGCTCACCCAATGGCTCCATGTCGATGTCGTCGGCCGCGCGCAGCACATAGGCATCGCCGACGATGGCGTCGATGGTCTCGTTGCGCAGTGCCTCCAGCAGGGCGCTGGTGGCGCCGGTCTCGGTGCGCACCTTGATGCGCGGGTGGGCCTGCGCCATGTGGATCAGGAACGGCGTCAGCAGCAGCGCCGCCGGCGCGGGCGCCACCCCGATCGTCAGCGAGCCTTCTTCGCCGCCGCGCAGCAGGTCCAGGTCGCGCCGCAACTGGCGTTCTTCCAGCCGCATGCGGCGCGCACGGTCGGCCACCAGTTCGCCGAACACCGTCAGGCGCGCGCGCCGCGCGCCGCGGTCAAACAGTGGCGCCTTGAGCTCGTCTTCCAGCGCGCGGATGCTGCGGCTCAGCGCCGGCTGGGTCAGGTGTATGGCACGGGCCGCTTCGGAGAACGTGCCGTGCTCGACCACGGCGAGCAGGTGCAGAAGTTTCTGTGTGTCCATGCGGAAAACCATGCGCGTTGGTTATGGGATCGGTTCAACATTTGCATTTGAATCATACCTCCGCGCTCCCTATGATGACCGGAACACAAGAGCGGGCCGGTGACAGCACACACGGCGCCCGCCATCCACCGTCCATCGGAAACCGGAAATCGGAGAGACATCATGCTCAAGCTGTTGATTGGCCTTGGCCTGCCGTATATCGGCGTCATCGGGATGCTGCCCTGGGTGGCGACTGTCGAGCGCTTCGTGCTCGGCGTGCCCTTCATCTACGCCTGGATCTTTGCGTGGTTCGTGCTGACCTCCGGCTGCATGCTGGCGTGCTGGCTGCTGTTCGATCGCCACGCCGCCGACGCGGCGCATGAAGCCTGAAGGGGAGACCACCATGACCACAGCGGTATTCCTCGGCTTTATCGTCTTCTCGCTCTATCTCGCCATCCGCTCAAAGAAGGGCCACGGCGCGCAGAGCGTGCATGACTTCTTCGTGGCGTCGCGGCAGTTCGGCGCCTACCTGGTGTTCTTCCTGGCCGCGGGAGAGATCTACAGCATCGGCACGATGGTGGGCTTTCCCGGTGGCATCTATGCCAAGGGGCCGACCTACGGGGTCTGGTTCCTCGGCTACATCCTGCTGGCGTACCCGCTCGGCTATTTCCTCGGGCCCAAGATCTGGCAGGCCGGCGCGCGCTATAACGCGATCACGCTGCCGGATCTGTTCAAGGGCCACTACGGCAGCCGTGCGCTGGAGCTGATCGTGGCGGGCTCGGCGATCCTGTTCCTGCTGCCCTGGGGCCAGCTGCAGTTCACGGGACTGGTGGCGGCGCTCAAGGGGCTGGGCTGGGAGTTTGAGCCGGTGTACCTGGTGATGATCTCGGCGGCGCTGGCCTTTACCTACATTGCCATCTCCGGCGTGCGCGCATCGGCCTATATCGCCATCCTCAAGGACATCCTGATGGTGGTGGCGATCGTCGCCACCGGCGTTGCGGTGGGCTGGAAGGCGGGCGTGGGCGACGTGTTCCATGCCGCCAGCATGCAGGTCAGCAACCAGATGAATGACACCCAGCTGCGCTTCTCGATGAGCACCATGCTGTTCCAGGCGCTGGGCTTCTATGTGATGCCGTTCGCGGTGCAGAACTTCTTCACGGCCAAGAGCGCCAACACCATCCGGCGCACGCAGGTGGCGATGCCGCTGTACATGCTGATGTATCCGTTCCTGGTGCTGGCGTCGTACTACGCCATCAGCCAGAACCTGCAGCTCGCATCGCCAAATGAGGCCTTCTTCGCGGCGGCGGTGCGCTTGTTGCCGGACTGGCTGCTCGGACTGGTGACCGCCGGCGCCGCGCTGTCGGGGCTGCTGGTGCTGGCCGGCATCTGCCTGGCGATCGGTCCCATCGTAACGCGCAACCTGCTGCCGGGCATGCCCGAGGCGCGCCAGAAGCAGGGCGCCAAGGTGGTGATCGTGATCTACCTGGTGCTGTCCATCGCCATGACGCTGGCCACGCCCAACCTGATGCTGACGCTGATCAACACCACCTACTACGGCGTGACGCAGTACTTCCCTGGCGTGCTGGTGATCCTGTTCTCGCTGAAGGTGCGGCCGCTGGCGATTGCGCTCGGCATCGTCACCGGCCAGGTACTGGCGATCGCGCTGTATGTGCAGCAGGTCGATTTCGGCGGCATCAACCTCGGGCTGGTCAGCCTGGGCGTCAACCTGCTGGTGACCGCGCTGGTGAACTACGCACCCCGCCTGGCCCGCGTGCAGGCGGCGTGAATGACTGGACTCATGCAATCCATGACACAAGACGACACGGCGCGCACGCAGGTATTCGTGGCGCGCAAGATCCTCACGATGGAAGCCGGCCAGCCTGAGGCCACCCATGTCGCGGTGCGCGACGGCAAGATCCTTGCCGTGGGCGGCGCCGCCGAGATGGCCGGCTGGCCGGATGCGGTGCAGGTGGACACCTTCCGCGACAAGGTGCTGATGCCCGGGCTGGTGGAAGGCCATTGCCACCTGATGGAAGGCGCTATGTGGGATGCGGTCTACGTCGGCTACTTCGACCGCCGCGATCCGGACGGCAAGCTGTGGCGCGGCCTGCGCACGCTGGAGCAGGTGATCGATCGCCTGGCGGGCGCGGCAAGCCAGATGGATGACCCGGACACGCCGCTGCTGGCCTGGGGCTTCGACCCGATCTATTTCGGCGCCAGCCGGCTGTCGGTGCGCGAGCTGGATCGCGTCTCGGCCACGCGGCCCATCGTGGTGATGCATGCCAGCGTGCATCTGATGAACGTCAATTCCGCGATGCTGGCGCGGGCTGGCATCGACGAGGACACCGATATCGACGGCGTGCACAAGGACGCGCGGGGCTTGCCCACCGGCGAGCTGCAGGAATTCGCGGCGATGTTCCCGGTGCAGCGCGTGCTTGGCAGCGGCCTGTCGCTGGCGGCGGCCGAGAATGCCGACGCGGTGCGCCGCTTCGGCCGCGTGGCGCAACTGGCGGGCGTGACCACGGCGACGGATCTGGTCAACGACCTGTCGCCCAAGGGGATGGAGACGCTGCAGGCGGTCACTGCCGACCCCGGCTTCCCGCTGCGCATCGTCGCGGCGTTCTCGCCGCAGCGCAATGCGCAGGGCGGCCCCGCCCGCGTGCAGGCCGCGGCGGCGGCCTGCACCGACAAGCTGCGCTTCGGCCCGGTCAAGTTCATCGTCGATGGCTCGATCCAGGGCTTTACCGCTCGCCTGCGTGCGCCGGGGTATGCCGGCGGCCAAGCCAATGGCTTGTGGCTGATCCCGCCCGAGCAACTGCTCGACGCCTTCACGCCGTTCCACCTGGCCGGCCTGCCGCTGCATATCCACACCAATGGCGACGAGGCGACGCAAGTGGTGCTGGACGTATTGGAAGCCATGCTGTCGCGCCATCCGCGCGCGGACCATCGCCATACGCTGCAGCACTGCCAGCTGGCGGACGAGGCACAGCTGGCGCGCGCCGCACGGCTGGGCCTGTGCATCAACTTCTTCTCCAACCACCTGTACTACTGGGGCGATGCGCATGCCGGCCAGACCGTGGGGCCGGCGCGGGCTGCGCGCATGAACCCGGCGGGCACGGCGCGGCGGCTGGGGATTCCGTTCGCGATCCATTCCGATGCGCCGATCACGCCGCTGAACCCGCTCTTTACGGCGTGGTGCGCGGTGCAGCGCCAGACCGCTTGCGGCCGCGTGCTGGGCGAAGCGGAGCGCCTGCCGGTCGCCGACGCGCTGTATGCCATCACCATGGGTGCGGCCTATACGCTGAAGCTCGATCACCGCAGCGGCAGCATCGTGCCCGGCAAGCTGGCAGACTTTGCCGTGCTGGAAGATGACCCGACCGAGGTGGCTCCAGAGAGCCTGAAGGACGTGCGCGTCTGGGGCACGGTGCTGGGCGGGCGCGTGTTCGCGGCGCCGGCCCGATGAACACGCGGCCTCCGGTTCCGCTGGCGGTGGTCGGCGGCTACCTTGGCGCCGGCAAGACCACCTTGCTCAACCGCCTGCTGGCCAACGCGCACGGGCGCCGCATCGCGGTGCTGGTCAACGATTTCGGCGAGATCAATATCGATGCCGCGCTGATCCGCACGCGCAGCGACGACGTGATCCAGCTGGAGAACGGCTGCATCTGCTGCTCGATCGGCGGCCGGCTGGCCGAGGCGCTGGTGGCCATCGCAGCGCGGGAGCAGCGGCCGGACTTGCTGGTGATCGAGGCCAGCGGCGTCTCGGACCCGCAGCGCATTGCTCAGGTCGGCTTGCTGGATCGGGCCTTTGTGCTCAACGCCGTGGTGGTGGCCGTGGCTGTGACCGAGGTCGGCCACAGCCTGCACGATCCGCTGGTGGGCGACATGGTGCGGCAACAGATCGCGGGGGCCTCGGTAGTGGTGCTGACCAAGGCGGACCTTGCCGATGCGGATGCGCTGGCAATGGCTGCCGCCACGGTCGACGCTATCGCGCCGCGTGCCGCGGTGCTGACCGCATGCGAGGGCGAGGTGCCCTTGTCGGTCTTTGTCGACGCCGATCCGTCGGAACCACATGGCGATGCCGTGCTGCAGGCGGGCGGGCACTGGCAGCGAGCTGTCGGCACCGTGCACGCCGGCATCCGCAGCATTTCATACCAGACCGGCCGCGATTTCGACAAGGCGCGGCTGCGGCAGGCGCTGAAGACGCTGCCGGTGCGCCTGCTGCGCGCGAAGGGTATGGTCAGGCTGGCAGCCGATCCGCGCCTGCACGAAATGCATGTGGTCGCGGGCCGCATGCGGCTGAGTCCGATGGCGCAAGGCGATGCGGCAGGGTCAGCACTGGTCTTTATCGGCGCCTTCGGTGCGGAGGAGGAGAGGCGTATCCGCGCCTGCCTCGATCTGGCGCTCGCCTGAGCGGGCGCGTGAATGGTGCCCGCTCAGGTGTGGAATTCCTCCGGTTCCGCATGCGCCGGCCTGTCTTCCCAGCCGCCACGCTCGAACTCCGCAATCACCTGCGCCCCAAGCAGCAGCAAGGTCGCCGCTATTTCCAGGCTCAGCAGCACCACGATCGCCGTGGTCAGCGAGCCATAGACCCGGCTCACTTGCGACAAGGTGGTGAAGTACCACGCCAGCACATGGCGGGAGACTTCCCACAGCACGGCCGCAATCAACGCGCCGCTCAGCGCATGCCGCAGCGACAGCCTGCCAACCGGCATCACCATGTAGATCGAGGTCAGCATCAGCACCTCGCCAATGAAGCCGAGCAGGTAGAGCAGGCCGGTCGAGAGCCGGTCCAGCGACCAGTCGCGGCCCAGCACTTCCACATGCCGTTCGCCGATGGCCAGCAGGCCGCCCGACACCAACGTGACCAGCAGCAGGCCCACGCTCAGTACCGCGATATAGCAGTAGGGCAGCAGGGCCGAGACCAGGAAATGCCGGCGCCGGATCGCCACGCGGTGCTCGAAGATAACCGACATGGCATTCTCCAGCACGGTAAAGGCAAGCGAACTGAAGAACAGCATGGTGACCAGCAGTACCCAGCCGATCGTGCCACGGTTGCGCAGGAAGGCGGCAAGCTCGGTGACCAGGGCCCTGGACTGCCCCGGCACCACCCACTCCAGGTAGCGCGCGAGCGTGGACAGCAGCAGGTCTGGTTCGATCACGTGCGACAGTGCAATGATCATCAGGATCAGCAGCGGCACGATCGACAGCAGCGCGTAGTAGGCCACCGCGCCGGCCAGCAGCAGGCCCTGGTTGGCGCGGAACTGCCTGAGCGTGTGCCAGGCAAAGCGCCCCGGATGGCGGAGCAGGTCGCGGACGCGGGTGTCGGGAAGCTGCATGGCAGACACCGGAGTGGAAGGGTTTCGCCATTATGCGGCTTCGGTGCCTGACATTCCACCGGGTTATGGCTCCATTCCGAATGCATCATTGTGGTCAGGATCCGCTTCCGCCAAGATGGCGCCCGCGGCCTGCACCATGCAGGCTTGCACCTCATGCATACAAGGCGGCGCACCGTGCGTGCAGCCGCCTGGACAGGAATGGAGACAGCATGCAAGCGCAAACAGTGTCGCGCAGGACGGGATTCGGACGCAGTCGGGTGTGGTTGGCCGTGGCGCTGCTGGTGGCGCCGATGAGCGTTGCGCTGGCGCAGGGCACCGGCCAGCCCGTGGCCGTTGCCGAGGACGAGGTCATGCAGGGCTTTCCGCCGCCGCCCGACAAGCAAGTCAGCCGCGGCAGCGGGCTGCGTCCGCCGTATATGCGCTGGGCGTTCCGGCATGCGCGCGAGATGTCGCCAACGGCGGGCATCCGGCATGCCAGCCAGCCGCTGGCCCTGGCCGGTCAGCCCGGCACGGAACCGGACAGCACCACGTTTGCCGTGGCGGGCAAGACTGTCCGACTGGCCGACTACCTGCGCGACACCCATACCGACGGCTTTATCGTGCTGCACCAGGGCAAGGTCGTCTATGAGCGCTACCTCGCGGGCTTTGGTCCTTTCCAGCCGCATATCTGGGCCTCGATGACCAAGTCCGTCACCGGGCTGCTGGCCGCCATGCTGGTCGAAGAGGGCAAGCTCGATCCGCAGGCCCGGCTGGCGCAGTATGTGCCGGAACTGGCTGGCAACCCGTTCGGCGAGGCCACGGTACAGCAGAACCTGGATATGGAGGTGCAGGTGGGCTACCCGGAGGGGCTGCCGCCGGACCTGGGGCTGTTCGGGGCGGTGGGGATCGTGCCGCGCAAGGCGGATGCGCCGGACACGATCTATGACTTCCTCAAGGTCGTCCACGCCACCGGCGGGCGCGACCAAGGCGGCGTCTGGTACTACCAGAACGGCTCGCCGGAAGCGGTGGCATGGGCGCTGCGGCGCATCACCGGCAAGAGCTGGGCGCAGCTGGTGACCGAGCGGCTGTGGTCCCGCTTTGCCGACGATGATGCCTACACCCAGGTGGACCGCCAGGGCACGGAAATGGCCAGCGGCGGCATGAATTCCACGCTGCGCGACGCTGCCCGCTTTGCCGAGGCCGTGCGCCGGGCGGCTGCGGGCGACGCCTCGGGCGGGATCTCGCCCGAGGCGGTGCGCATTGCGCTGCAGCCGGCCGGCAACCAGGCCCGCTTTGCGCGCGGCAACACCATGCCGGGCCGCGACGGCTATGGCTACCGCAACTACTGGTTCCAGCGCAACGACGGCGACGGCAGCATCGAGGCCAGCGGGCGCTTCGGACAGAAGATCTATATCAACCCGGCCAGGGGGCTGACGGTGGTGAAGTTCTCCGCCAGCCCGGACGGCGCCGCGCGTGCGACCAGCGCAGCCGCGGTGCGCAAGCGCGACGATCCGGCCCGGGCGCTGGAATCCGCCGAGGCCATGGTGGCCGCGGCGCTCGCGATCCAGCGCGCGGTCAGCCGCTGAGCCACGCCGGCAGGGGCCGGCGGACTCTCCCGATCTGCCTCTCACGCACGCCGCCAGGGCGTGCGCAGGACAGCTGCGCCTGCGGGCCGCGCAGTCCGCAATCCAGCCATCGGCATCTTCGCCGTGGCGATGACCAACCACAACGAAGCAGGATGGAGACCATGAAAACCAGGCTTGAGAAGCTGATGCTGCCGGCAGTGCTGGGCATGCTGGCCGGCACCGCGCAGGCGAACGTGACGCTGTATGGCGTGGCCGATGCCAACATCGAATACGTCAATCACCTGTCGACGAAGCTGCCGACGCAGCCGGGCTTTCCCGGCCCGGGGCACAGCCGCGTGGCGCTGGGCTCCGGCGGCTTGTCCGGCTCACGCTGGGGGCTGCGCGGTACCGAGGACCTGGGCGGCAGCCTCAAGGCCGTGTTCGTGCTGGAGAGCGGCTTCGGCATCGACGATGGCCGGCAGACGCAATCCGGCCGGTTGTTCGGTCGCCAGGCCTTTGTCGGCCTGCTGAGCGAGCGCGCCGGCCGGCTGACCTTCGGGCGCCAGTACACGTCGATCTTCGATGCCTTCTCGAACTTCTCGCCAAGCGGCTATTCGACGCAGTACGAGCCGATCGCGGCCCAGCTTGGCCTGGACTTCCGCTCGGACAATAACGTGAAGTACACGGGCACGTTCGGCGGGGTTACCGCCATCGGCAACTATTCGTTCGGCAACGGCGTGTTCGGCGCAGGCGAGGTCGCGGGGCAATCGCGCCGTGATACGGGCTATGGCGCCGGCCTCAACTACTTTGCCGGCGGTTTCGGCGCGGCGCTGGCGTTCAACCGCTACAACCCGACGCTGGGGACTGGCGGTGCCGTCGGCAATTTCCGCAAGGCCGGGGCCGCGGTCAGCTATCGCGCAGGCCCGGTCAAGCTGATGGGCGGCTATCGCTGGGGGCTGAACAAGTCGGCCAACGGCACCACCATCGTGCGCGACGATTACTACTGGGCCGGCATCAACTACCGCGCCACCTCCAGTCTGGACCTGACGCTCGCGTACTACTACGACGACGTCAAGGCGCTTGCCGGCAGCAACGTGAAGAACCCCTGGCAGCTGAGCTTCATCGCCGACTACAGCCTGTCAAAGCGTACCGATGTCTATCTGACGACGGCCTATGTCCAGCACGCCGGCATCAACTTCGATACCTCGGCGGTGAGCTTTGCCAACGGGTATTTCCTCGGCAGCGGGCATCGCAGCATGACCGCCGTGGCGGTGGGGATGCGGCACCGCTTCTGAGCAGCACCCGGTATTCAGTGAATTAGGCAGGGACTTCCGCCGGCACCTGCGGCGCCCCCGCCGCGCGCCGCAAGCAATCCAGCATGGCCATGACCGCCGCGCGCGACTGCGCGTCGTCACGCCAGTACATCGACACCGAGCCGAACCCCGCCAGCCGCAGCGGCACGATGCGCAGCGCGCCCAGCTCTTCCAGCCGGCGCGCGGTGCGGTGCGAGGCCAGGCCGATCATGTCGCTGTTGTTGAGTAGCGTGAGATTCAGCACGGTGGAATTGCTCTCCACGCAATCTGCCGGCAGGGCACGCTCGGCGCTGGCCAGCGCGCCTTCCAGCGCGTTGCGGATGGGCGTGCCGCGCGGCCACACCACCCAGCGGTAGCGATACAGGTCGTCCCAGCCGATGCGCCCGCCCTGCAGCAGCGGATGGCGGGGCCGGGTGACGAAGTGGATCGGCTCCATATAGAGCGATTCGGTGCGCATGTGCGCGTCCTGCAGCTCGGGCGCCGAGCGGCCCACCACGATATCCAGCTCGCTGTGCGCCAGCTGGCTCATGAGCCGGTCCATGGTCGTTTCCACCAGCCGCACGCTGGCGCGGGGCATCTGCTGCAGCAATTGCAGCGCTGCCAGCGGCACGGTATCCGCCGACGACGCGCCCGAAGTACCCACCACCACAATCCCGCTGCCGCCGTCGCGCATGGCCTGCAGGTCGTCGCGCGCGGTATCCAGCTGGGCCTCGATCCGGCGTGCGTGCTCGATCAGCGACTCGCCGTAGGGCGTGGGCCGCAGCCCGCGCGCCTGGCGCTCGAACAGTGGCAGCCCGATATCGTCCTCCAGGTCCTTCAGCCATTTGGAAAGGCCCGGCTGGGTCGTGTTCAGCATGGCCGCCGACTGGCTCATATTGCCGGTCTCGGCCAGGCTCAGCAGCATCTGCAGGTTGCGCAGCCGCAATCTCTGGGTCCAGTCCATGGGGCTACCTATATAAAAAATCGTATCGATAAGATGAAAAGTTCATTTCAAATATTATAGGGCCGGGCGTATAACGACAACAAGACGGTGCGCATTGACACAGGCACCCGCAAAGAGCGCTCCCCAAAGCACCCGCAAAAGTCACGGAGACAGCATGTCCGAACACACCCCAGACCCGGCCCGCGTGGCCTATTACGAAGAAATCGGCCGCAGCCACATGACCCCGTTGTGGGAGTCGCTGCACGCGCTGGTGCCGCCGCAACCGCGGCCGCAGATCGTTCCCGCCATCTGGAAGTACGCGCAGATCCGCCCGCTGGTGATGCAGGCCGGCGGCGTCATCAGCGCCGAGGAAGCGGTGCGCCGCGTGCTGGTGCTGGAGAACCCGGGCATTCCCGGCAAGTCCAGCATCACCTCCACGCTGTATGCCGGCCTGCAGTTGATCCTGCCGGGCGAGATCGCCCCCAGCCACCGCCACACCCAGTCGGCGCTGCGCTTTATCGTGGAAGGCAAGGGCGCCTGGACCGCGGTCAACGGCGAGCGCACCACCATGCATCCCGGCGACTTCATCATCACGCCGTCGTGGACCTGGCATGACCATGGCAACCCTGCCGTCGAGGACGGCGGCGAGCCGGTAGTGTGGNGCCCCCCGGCGGGGGGGGGGGGGGGGGAGCCGGTAGTGTGGCTGGACGGGCTGGATATCCCGCTGGTGCAGCAGTTCGATGCCGGGTTTGCCGAGAACTACCCGGAAGCCCAGCAGCCCGTGACCCGCGTCGAGGGCGACAGCTTTGCCCGCTTCGGGCACAACATGGTGCCGGTGCGGCACCGCGTAACCGATCCCACTTCGCCGATTTTCAGCTACCCGTACGAGCGTTCGCGCGAGGCGCTGGACCGGCTCTACCGCAACGGCGAGCTCGATGCCTGGGACGGCGTCAAGCTGCGCTATATCAACCCGGCCACCGGCGGCTGGCCGATGCCGACCATCGCCACCTTCATGCAGTACCTGCCGGCGGGCTTCCAGGGCAAGACCTACCGCAGCACCGACGCCACCGTCTACAGCGTGGTGGAAGGGCGCGGCACGGTGCGCATCGGCGACGACCAGTTCCAGTTCGAGCCGCGCGATATTTTCGTGGCCCCGTCGTGGGCGCCGGTGCAGCTGGGCGCGCTGGAAGACGCGGTGCTGTTCAGCTATTCGGACCGGCCCGTGCTGTCCGCGATGAACCTGCTGCGCGAAGCGCGCACCTGAGCGTTCCGCAACCCTGATCCGACCTGCCCCGGGCGGTGCCTGCGCGCACCGCCTGAGGCTCCCGCTTACCTGACGACTTCCGGAAACCTCGAACCATGTCCTACGTCTTCACGCCCCCCGCCACCGTTTCCATCCCCGTTGCCGGCAGCGACGACCAGTACGCCGTGCGCCGCGTCTATTGCGTGGGCCGCAACTACGCCGCCCATGCGCGCGAGATGGGCTTCGATCCCGACCGCGAGCCGCCGTTCTTCTTCTGCAAGCCGGCGGACGCGATCGTCCCGGTGCAGGCAGGCACCACGCTGGACCTGCCGTATCCGGCGCAGACGCAGAACTACCACTACGAAGCCGAGCTGGTGGCAGTGATCGGCAAGGCTGGTTCGGACATCCCCGTCGAACACGCACTCGAACACGTCTGGGGCTATGCCGTCGGCCTCGACATGACCCGCCGCGACCTGCAGATGAAGATGCGCGAAATGGGCCGCCCCTGGGAAATCGGCAAGGCCTTCGATGCCTCGGCGCCGGTGGCCCCGATCCACCGCGCCAGCGAGATCGGCCACCCGCAGCAGGCCGGCATCTGGCTGACGGTCAATGGCGAGACCAGGCAACGCAGCGACGTTTCGCACCTGATCTGGTCGGTGGCCGAGACCGTGGCCTACCTGTCGCAGTTCTTCCGCCTGGAACCGGGCGATGTGATCTTCACCGGCACGCCGGAAGGCGTGGGCGCGGTCAAGGCTGGCGAGACCATGGTCACGGGCGTGGATGGCCTCGGCGAGCTGACCGTGCGTGTGATCTGACCCCCCGTGAATCGCAGCACACAGGCATTACCGATCATGCAGCTCTATAGTTTCTTCAACAGCTCGACGTCCTACCGGGTGCGCATCGCGCTGGCCCTCAAGGGCCTGCCGTACGACTACCTGCCGGTCAATATCCGCACCGGCCAGCACCGCGAGCCCGAGTACGTCGGGAAAATCAACCCGTCCGCGACCGTGCCCGCGCTGGTGGATGGCGGTTTTACGCTCGGGCAGTCGTTCGCGATCATCGACTACCTGGACGTGCTCCATCCGGAACCGCGCCTGCTGCCGCAAGACCCGGTGCAGCGCGCGCGGGTGCTGGAACTGGCCACGCTGATCGGCTGCGACATCCACCCGGTCAACAACCTGCGCGTGCTGCGCTACCTGCAGGACGTGCTGAAGGTCACGCCCGAGCAGAAGGACGCCTGGTACCGCCACTGGATCGATGAAGGCATGGCCGGCGTGGAGCGCCTGCTGGCGCTGCACGGACATGGCAGGTGGTGCTTCGGCGATGCGCCAACGCTCGCTGACGTCACGCTGGTGCCGCAAGTGGCCAACGCCGTGCGCATGGGCTGCGACCTGGGCCGGTACGAGCGCGCGATGGCGGTCTACGCCCACGCCAGCGCCCATCCCGCCTTTGCCCAGGCGGCGCCCGGGCGCCAGCCCGACCACACCGCCTGACGCATCGCGCAGGCGAGGAGACAAGACATGAGCAGTACCAACAACGCGACCGGCAAGGTCCTCATCATCGGCGGCGGCATCGGCGGCCTGGCCGCGGCGCTGGCGCTGGCACGCCAGGGCATCCGCATCGAACTGCTGGAGCAGGCCGAGCAGATCGGCGAAATCGGCGCCGGCATCCAGATGGCCGCCAACGCCTTTGCCGCGCTCGACGCATTGGGCGTGGGCGAGGCCGCGCGCAGCCGCGCGGTCTTTACCGACTACCTCAGCCTGCGCGATGCGATCGATACCAGCGAGATCGCCCGGGTCGACGTGGGCCAGGCGTACCGCGAGCGCTTCGGCAACCCGTATGCGGTGATCCATCGCGCCGATATCCACCTGTCGATCCTGGAGGCGGTGCAGGACCACCCGCTGATCACGTTCCGCACCAGCACGCGCGTGGAACAGCTGCTGCAGGACGACCAGGGCGTGACCGTAATCGACCAGCACGGCGAACACCACCGCGGGGATGCCGTGATCGGTTGCGACGGCGTCAAGTCCGCGATCCGCCAGGCGCTGATCGGCGACGAGCCGCGCGTCACCGGACACGTGGTCTACCGCGCCGTGGTCGACGTCGCCAACATGCCGCCGGACCTGCAGGTCAATGCGCCGGTGGTGTGGGCCGGCCCGCATTGCCACCTGGTGCATTACCCGCTGCGCGGCGGCCAGCAGTACAACCTGGTGGTGACCTTCCACAGCCGCGAAGTGGAAACCTGGGGCGTGCGCGACGGGAGCAAGGCAGAAGTGCTGTCGTACTTCGAAGGCATCCATCCGCTGCCGCACCAGATGCTGGACCGGCCCACTTCCTGGAAGCGCTGGGCCACCGCCGACCGCGACCCGGTCGAGCGCTGGAGCTTTGGCCGCGCCACCATCCTGGGCGATGCCGCGCACCCGATGACCCAATACGTGGCCCAGGGCGCCTGCCAGGCGCTGGAAGACGCGGTCACGCTGGGCGCCGCGGTGCAGGCCGCCGGCGGCAATTGCGAGGCAGCATTCAAGCTGTACGAGCAGGCCCGCATCCCGCGTACCGCGCGCGTGCTCTACGCCGCGCGCGACATGGGCCGCGTCTATCACGCCAAGGGTGTGGACCGCCTGGTGCGCAACAGCCTGTGGGCTGGCCGCACGCAGGCGCAGTTCTACGACGCGCTGCAGTGGCTGCATGGCTGGCGTGCCGACAAGTGCCTGAGCCCCACGCCGTGGCTGTAAGCCGCTGGCGCAACTTTTCTTCGCAGTACATCCGAACCGATCTGGCGGCCGCCCATAAGGCCGCCGGACATGACTCGCCCCTAATCCTGGCATCAAGGAGGAGACCACCATGCCTGCCAGCCAACCCCTGAACGTCACCGCGTTCATCGACCGCCAGCCGCTGTCGGCGTTCCAGGTGAGCATCGTCGTGCTGTGCTTCCTGATCGTTGCGGTCGATGGCTTCGATACGGCGGCGATCGGCTTCATCGCACCAGCCATCCGCGCGGAATGGCAGCTGACGCCGGCCCAGCTGGCGCCGCTGTTCGGCGCCGGACTCGGCGGCCTGATGGTCGGCGCCTTCATCTTCGGCCCGCTGGCCGACCGTTTCGGCCGCAAGGGCGTGCTGGTGCTGTCGGTGCTGTTCTTCGGTGCCGCCAGCCTGGCCTCGGCCTGGTCGCAGGACCTGTGGACGCTGGTGCTGCTGCGCTTCCTGACCGGCCTGGGCCTGGGCGGAGCCATGCCCAACGCCATCACGCTGACCTCGGAGTTCTGTCCGGAAAAGCGGCGCTCGTTCCTGGTCACGACCATGTTTTGCGGCTTCACGCTGGGCTCGGCTTTCGGCGGCCTGGCTTCCGCCGGGCTGATCGACGCCTTTGGCTGGCGCTCGGTGCTGGTGGCCGGCGGGGTCATGCCGCTGGTGCTGGCGGCGCTGCTGCTGTGGCTGCTGCCGGAATCGGTGCGCTACCTCGTGCTGGCCGGCAAGCAGCGCGAACGCATCGTCGCCACGCTGCAGAAGATCGCGCCGCAAGCCGACCTGCGCGACGCCACCTTCGTGGTCGGCGAGCAGCGCAGCACCAGCTCGCCCGTGCGGCACCTGTTCCGGCCCGAACTGCTGCGGGGCACGCTGCTGTTCTGGCTGACGTTCTTCATGAGCCTGCTGGTGATCTACCTGCTGTCCAGCTGGCTGCCGACGCTGCTGCGCACCACCGGTCATTCGCTGCGCACGGCCGCGCTGGTGACAACGATGTTCCAGGTCGGTGGGACGGTGGGGGCGATTGCGCTGGGTTGGCTGATGGACCGGATCAATCCGCACTATGTGCTGGCATCCAGCTATGCGCTGGCGGCGCTTGGCATTGCGGCGGTGGGCAGCTTTGCTTCCGAGCCGGTGGCTGCGGGCATGGCGGTGTTCCTGGCGGGCTTCTGCATCTCGGGGTCGCAGGTGGGTGCGAATGCGCTGTCTGCCAGCTTCTATCCGACGGACTGCCGTGCCACAGGTGTGAGCTGGGCCAACGGCGTGGGCCGGATGGGCTCGGTGGTGGGGTCGGTCGGCGGGGCGACCATGCTGTCGATGGGCCTGGGCATGCCGGCGTTGTTTGCGTTGATCGGCGTGCCGGCGCTGATCGCAGGGTTGTCGATGTTCTCGTTGGGGATGGTCAGGCGCCAGAGGACGGTGGAGCGCCTGGCAGTCTGAAGGCGGGCGGCGGGAGCCATTGACCGAGGGGGAGGTGCATGGCCCGCGTTCTCCCCCTCGGCATCACGGCTGTCCGCGATCGATCAGGCGATCGGCAGTTTCAGCACCTGCTCGGTCGTCAGGATATCGCCGAAGGTGTCGTCGATGGTGGCAAGCGCGGCAAGGTGCAGGTCCCGGTGCGGCACCACGCCGCCGGCTGTATCCAGGTCGCGCGTTGCGCAGGCATCCTCCGCCACGATCACGCCGTATCCGAGCGGCACCGCGTCGCGCGCCGCGCCTGACACGCAGGCATGGGTCATCAGGCCCGTGATGATCAGGGTCTTGATGCCGGCGGCCTTGAGGCGCTGGTCCAGGTCGGTCGTCGGGAACACGCTGACCGAGGTCTTCTGCAACACCGTGTGATGTGCCGCCGGCTGCAGGTCGCTGTGAAATTCCACGCTGGCGCTCTGTTCCGCAAAGATGGGGCTGCCCGCGGGCGTCACGTGCTGGATGTGGAAAACAGGAATCCTGGCCGCATCCGCATGAGCGATCAGGCGTTGCGCATTGCCCAGCGCGCGCGCGCCGTCCGGGATCGGCATCTTGCCGCTGAAGTACTCATTCTGGAAATCGATCACCAGCAAGGCGCTGCTGGCGGCTTCGATCGCGGTGGGGGCTGGTGCGCCGGCAATCGTGCGAATCGTCGGGTGGTTCATTGTGGTCCTCGTCATGGAATAGAAGAGGGCGGCGCCGCTGGCGAGGAAGCCGCCCCAATCACCGCAACCGCGGCATGGGAGGTAGTTTCCAACGCCGGCTGCAACCCCGAAAGTGGCCCGATGGACAACATCCGATAGAATTGGGCCAACCTCAATCCCTGTCCCTGCCAGCGAGAACGCAATGCACACCGTCGCGGTGATCGCCTTCGAAGGCATCAGCCCCTTCCACCTGTCCGTACCCTGTATCGTGTTTGGCGACGATCTTGCCCGGCTGGGCGTGCCGCGCTACCGGCTGGTCATCTGCGGCGAGAAGACCGGGCTGATTCCAACCATGTCCGGTTTCAGGATCGAGGTCGAGCACGACCTTTCGGTGCTGGCAGAGGCGGATACGGTCATCATGCCGGCCTGGCGCGACCCGGCGGAGCGCCCGCCCCAGGCCCTGGTGGAAGCGCTGCAAATCGCCAGCGTGCGGGGCGCGCGGATTGCCGGCCTTTGCCTGGGTACCTTCGTGGTCGCCGAGGCGGGTTTGCTGGACGGCCGCACGGCGGCCACGCACTGGGCCTGGGCCGATGACTTCGCGAACCGGTATCCGAAGGTCCGGCTCGATCGCAACTCCCTGTATATCGACGATGGCGACATCCTGACCTCGGCCGGGACGGCGGCCGCCCTGGATTGCTGCCTGCACCTGCTGCGCCGCGACCATGGTGCGGACGTCGCCAACCGGGTGGCCCGCCGCATGGTTGTCGCCCCGCACCGGCATGGCGGCCAGGCCCAGTACATCGAACAGCCGCTGCCCCGGATGGACGGCGCGGACAAGCTCAGCACGACCCTGGACTGGGCCATCGAAAACCTGGACCAGGCGCTGACACTGGACACGCTGGCGCAGCAGGCCGGGATGAGCCGGCGCAACTTCACCAGGCGCTTCAAGGCGAAGACTGGCGCAACGGTGACGCAGTGGGTGCTGAACCACAGGCTCACGGCGGCGCAGCGCCTGCTGGAGACGACGGACAAGGGGGTCGACCTCATTGCCGAGCTGGTGGGGTTCGGATCCGCCGTTTCATTCCGGCAGCACTTCGCCCAGGCCTTCGCCGTTTCTCCGTCTGCCTACCGCAAGCAGTTTGGCGGTGCGGTGCCGAGCGGGCAAAGCTCCCAATCAGCTTGACCGGGGTGCAGCCAGCCCACAAGAGCCAGCCCAAGAAAACAAGGGATTTCCCTCTTCGTGTTTCGGCCATCGGGCGAGATATTCTTAATGGCTTCCATCATGGTTGTAGACAATCTTGTGCATTAAAGTCGGGCGGGGGGCGGTGCGGAGCGAGTGCATGTGGCACGGCGGCGGTGCGGGCTGACCGCATGCCCCATGTCCAGAGTGGGCCAGGCCCGTGACCGGGCAGTGGCCCGGAACTTGCGTCCGCGTGCGGCAACGCAAGCAAGGGGATTCACATGGCAGGCACCACGACCAGGACAAGGGAGGCCAGGAAGGAAGCCGCAACACGGGCGGTGGCGCCTGCCACCAGCGCCGACCCGCCGTCACGGGAAGGGCGGGAGTGCCGGGACGGCGACAGCACCGTGCAGTCGCTGACGCGCGCGCTCCAGTTGATCGAGCTGTTGTCCGATGACGACGAGGGTTACCGGCTGGTGGATCTGGCGGCACGCAGCGGCCTGTCTACATCGACCGTCCATCGCCTGCTGACCACGCTCGAGCAACGACAGTTTGTCCAGTTCGATCGCGAGCGCAGCCTGTGGTACGTGGGCGTGCGTTGCTTCTCGGTGGGTGCCGCTTTCGCCCGCCGGCGCTGCATCAGCGAACTCGCCCTGCCGGTGATGCAACGGTTGAGCGCGCTGTCCGGGGAGACCGTCAACCTGGGCGTGGCCAGCGACGGGCAGATTGTTTTCGCCTGCCAGGCAGAGGGCCCTCACGGCAGCCGCGCGCTGGCCAGGCCGGGCCAGCGCGCGCCGCTGCATGGCACGGCCATGGGCCAGGCGGTGCTGGCCGCCAAGAGCGAGGCCGACGTGCTGCAATACCTGCGCACCTTTGGCCTGCCGCGCCTGACCAACAACACCATTGCGCGCCCCTCGCGCCTGCATGAGACCCTGGCCGAAGTGCGCCGGCGCGGCTATGCGGTGGACGACGAGCAGAATGCGGTCGGCCTGTGCTGCATCGCTGCCGCAATTTGTGACGAGCACGGCCGGCCCTTCGCCGCGGTCTCGCTGGCCGGTTCCAGCCAGCGCATCGTGCGCGCCCGCTTCGATGAGCTTGGCGCCTGGGTGCGTTGGGCTGCCACAGAGATCAGCGCTGCCTACGGCGGGCGCTGCACCCGGGTGCCCTGCCCGATGCCAGTGCCCGCAGCGTCCTTGCCTTTCCACGCGGGCGCGCCGGAAAGCTGTTGATTCCTAAGGGTTTATTCAAGACGTTCCGGCGTGCGGGAAAGCCGCCGCGCGGGTCTGGCCATGCGCTTCAATGGAAGCAACATCACGACCGGCCCCCGCACCATGAAGACCCTGCTTGCCGATACCCCCTGGAGCCGACGGCTTGCCGCCGGCATTGACCGTATAGCCATCCTGTGCGGATGGTGGCTGATCGTGCTTTCGGTGGCGACCTGCGTCGAAATGCTGGGGCGCAAGCTGGGCGGCTTCAGCTTGCAGGGCATCGATGAAATCGGCGGCTATACCTACGCCATCCTTGGCGCGTGCGGCTTTGCCTACACCCTGGTCGGGCGCGGCCATACCCGGGTGGACTTCCTGCTGACGCGCTTTCCCGTCAAGGTGCGGGCTGTGCTCAACCTGCTGGCGATGCTGAGCCTGGCTGCCGTGGCTGGACTCTGCCTCTGGCGCGCCGGCCATGTGCTGGTGGACACCATCGACCTGCACAGCACCGCCTCCACGCCGCTTGCCACGCCCCTGTGGATGCCCCAGGCCTTGTGGCTGGCAGGCTATGCCCTGTTTGCACTGGTGGCGGCCTGCGCTGCCTGGCACGCCCTGCAGCTGCTGGTGCGGCGCGACTGGGCCCGCCTGAACAGCCAGTTCGGGCCGCAGACCCTGGCCGAGGAGATCGAGGCGGAGGCGGACATCCGCGTCGCCGCCGCGCCCGCTGAGGGCAACGGCGCAGGCCAGGGCAGCGCTGAAGGCAAGAGCGAAGGAGCGGCAGCATGATCGGTCCCATTGAAATCCTGCTCGGGCTGTGCCTGATGCTGGGGCTGATGTTCCTTGGCTTCCATGTGGCCACCAGCATGCTGGTGGTGGGCGTGGCCGGGGCGCTGGTCTATTTCGGCATGCCCGCGATCGACGCATTGGGCGAACAGTTGTGGGCCGCCGGCGAGGACTACCTGCTGCTGTCGATCCCGCTCTATATCCTGCTGGGCGAGATCCTGATGTGCGGCGGCGCGACGGACAAGATGTACCAGTCGCTCGGCGACTGGCTGAACCGCCTGCCGGGCGGCCTGCTGCATACCAATATCGGTGCCTCGGCCTTGTTCTCGGCGGTTTCCGGATCATCGGTGGCCACCGCGGCGACGATTTCCACGGTCGCGCTGCCTTCCTTCCGCAATCGCGGCTACGACCAGCGCATGGTGCTGGGCTCGATCGCGGCCGGCGCCAGCCTGGGCAACCTGATCCCGCCCGGCGTGGCCTTCATCATCTACGGCTCGATGACCAATACCTCGGCGGCGCGGCTGTATGTGGCAGGCGTGCTGCCCGGGGCCATCATGACCGTGCTGTTCCTGGCCACGATCCTGCTGATCTGCCTGTGGAAGCCCGCGGTGGGCGGCCCGCGCGAGGCCCGTGTGCCGCTGCTCGCCAGGCTGAGCAACTCGCGCCACCTGGCGGGCCCGCTGCTGGTGTTCACGGTGGTGATGGGCAGCATCTACACCGGCTGGGCCACGGTCACCGAGAGCGCCGCGCTCGGCGTGCTGGTGTGCCTGCCGGTGGCGGCCGCCTACGGCAAGCTCAGCGTTGCCATGCTGCACGACTGCTTCCGCTCCACGCTGCGCCTGACCGCGATGACCGCGCTGATCCTGGTGGCCGCGCTCTACCTGAACTTCGTGCTCTCCATGCTGGGGGTGCCGCAGGCGCTGGCCGGCCTGATGAAGCAGGTGGACGTGTCGCCGGCGGTGTTGCTGTGGCTGCTGGCAGCCCTGTACCTGGTGCTGGGCATCGCGCTGGAGACCATGCCGATGCTGGTCGGCACGGTCCCGGTGGTGTTCCCGATCGTGCAGGCGGCCGGCATCGATCCCGTGTTCTTCGGGGTGTTCATGGTGCTGATGTGCGAGATCTCGCTGATCAGCCCGCCGATCGGCATGACGCTCTACGTGATCCAGGGCGTGCGCGGCGAAGGATCGATCAATGAAGTCTTCCAGGGCACGCTGCCGTTCTTTGCCGCCATGGTGGTGATGACCGCCGTGCTGATCCATTTCCCGGCGATTGCCACCTATCTGCCCAACCTGATGTTCGGGCATTGACCTCCAAGGAAGCTCCCATGAACGCCAAACGAATCGCCGGCGCGCTGATCGCGGCCGCCCATGTCGCCTGCGTTGCCGCCACGCTGCTGCCGGGCACTGCCCAGGCACAGCCGGCCCAACCAGCACAACAGCCGGCCCAGCAAACCAAGCTGCGGGTAGCCGGCAACCTCGTAGCGACCGGCCTGATCCAGCAGAACAAGGAGCAGCCCTTTTTCGAGAACTTCGCCAGGAACACCGGCCTGCCGATCGATGCCGACTACAAGCCGATGGATGTGCTCGGCATCAAGGATTCAGACGGCTTGCGCGTGCTCCGCTCCGGGCTGTTCGACATCGTCAGCCTGCGCCTGGCCCAGGTCTCGCGCGATGAGCCGTTCTTCCTCGGCCCGGACATCGTTGGCCTGAGCACTGACTACGGCTCGGCCAGCAAGGCCGTGGATGCCTACCGCAATGCCTTTGACAAGCGCCTGCAGGAACGCTACGGCGCCAAGCTGCTCGGGATCTGGCCGTTCGGTCCGCAGGTGGTGTTCTGCAAGACGCCGATTGGCGGACTGGCCGACCTGAAGGGCAAGAAGGTGCGCGTCTACGACCAGTCCCTGGCCAAGTTCATCGAGAAGCTCGGCGGCATTCCGGTGACGATCCCCTTCGGCGAGACCCAGCAGGCGCTCGAGCGCGGCGTCACCGATTGCGCGATCACCGGCCCGAGCTCGGCGAACACGGCAGGATGGCCCGAGGTCACCTCATACTTCATGCCAGTCGGCTTCCAGATCGCGCTCAATGCCTACGCCATCAAGCTCAGCCGCTGGAACGCGCTGCCGCCCGACCAGCAAACGCGCCTGGCCGAGGCCTTCCAGCGTTTCGAGCGCGATACCTGGTCCTACTCGCGCGAGTTGTTCGAGGATGCCTCGCGCTGCAACGTCGGCAAAGAGCCGTGCAAGACCGGCAAGAAGTTCGCCATGAAGGAGGTGCCCGTGCGTCCGGCCGACCTGCAGCTGGTGCGCGACGCGCTGACCACGGTCTCGCTGCCGACCTGGACCGAGGTCTGCGACAAGTCTTACCCGCAATGCTCGGCCATCTGGAAGCAGACCATCGGGCCGCTGGTCGGGCTCAAGTGAACACTGAGGACGGCGGAGACGACGATGGATAATCTTTGGAAACTGCCGGCACATGCGCTCACCGACGGCTACGCCACCGGCCGCTTCACGCCGCAACAGGCGCTGGCGTCCTGCCTGGCGCGCACGGCGCACTGCAATCCGGCGCTGAACGCCGTGATCGCATTCGATACTGAAGGCGCCATGGCGGCGGCGCAGGAGAGCACCGCGCGCTGGCGCCGCGGCGCGCCGCTTGGCGCGCTCGACGGCGTGCCGGTCACCATCAAGGACAACCTGCATGTGCGCGGCCTGCCCACGCATTGGGGCAGCCGCGCGCTGGCGGGCTTTGTCCCGGATAGCGACGAACTGCCGGTGGCGCGCCTGCGCGCGGCCGGGGCGCTGATCTTCGGCAAGACCAATGTGCCGGAGTTCGCCATGCAGGGTTATACCGACAACCTCGTCTTCGGCACGACCGGCAATCCCTGGCAGCCGGCCCTGACGCCGGGCGGGTCTTCCGGCGGCGCGGTGGCGGCGGTGGCATCGGGCTGCTGCCCGCTGGCGCTGGGCACCGACGGCGGCGGTTCGATCCGGCGCCCGGCCTCGCATACCGGGCTGGTGGGTTTCAAGCCGTCGCCCGGCCGGCTGCCGCGCGGCGGCGGGCTGCCCGAGATCTTCATGCGCTATGAAGTGGTCGGACCGCTGGCCCGCTGCATGGCCGATGCGATGGCCATGGCCGAGGCGCTGGGCCAGCCCGACCCGCGCGATCCCGATTCCCGGCGCTTTGCCGGCGTGCCGCTGCAGATGCCGCCGCGGCCATGCCGGGTCTTGCACGTGCCCCGCTTCGGCGATCATCCGGTGGATGCGCGCATCGCAGCCTTGACCGAACAGGCAGCGCAAGGGCTGCGTGAACTTGGCCACACGGTGGATACCACGCAGGCGTTCGATCTGGCTGAAGCGACCAATGCCAAATGGTCGCTGTTGTCGCAGGCCGGCCTGGCCTGGCTGGTGGAGCAGGGCGGTGCGCAACTGCCGTTCTGCCCGCCGCTCGATGCGGGCACGTTCGGTGCGGCCACGCAGGCCAATGCATCGGCTGGCGCGGGCCTGCGTGCCGTGCAGCTGTTTGATCTGCTGATGGCCGTGGAGCGTCTGCGCAGCGAGCTTTCCTTGCTGTTCGCACGCTATGACCTGCTGCTGACGCCCGCCGCAGCGGCATTGCCATGGCCGGCCGCACAGTCGCACCCGCCGGTGATTGAAGGCCGCGAGGCCGGGCCGCGTGGCCATGCGGTATTCACCGCATTCGCCAATGCTGCCGGGCTGCCCGCGATCTCGTTGCCATGCGGCGAGGCAGAGGGCTTGCCGGTTGGCATCCAGCTGGTGGCGCCACCGGCCGAGGATGCGCTGCTGCTGGCAATCGCGCGCCAGTTCGAGCAGGCCTTCCCGAGGCCGCCTGGATTCCCGCTCGACGGGCTGGGCTGATGAAGACCCTGCTTGCGCCAGGTACGCCGGCGGCGCTCGCGCAGATGCTCTGCGTCGCGCGCGCGCGTGGCGAGCGCGTCGATCCGGCACTGTTGCACCCGCTTGCGCATGGCGGCAGCTACGCCGTGCAGGACGCCACGCTTGCCATGATCGGCCCCATTGGCGGCTGGAAGGTTGGTGCTAGGGGGCCGGGCCAGGAACCCGCCTGTGCGCCGCTGCCGGCGGCCGGCCTGCTGCCGGATGGCGTGGCCCTGCGGGGGCCGGCCTGGCGCCTGCGCGGCATCGAGGTAGAGGTTGCCTTTGTACTCGGCGCCAGCCTGCCGCCGCGCGGCCGGCCTTATGAGCGCCGGGATATCGAGGCCGCGCTTGCGCTGGTGGTGCCTGCCATTGAAGTCGTGGAAAGCCGCCTGGAGGACTGGCTCGGGGCCGGCAGCGATGCGCAGCTGGCCGACCTGCTCAGCCATGGCGCACTGGTGACGGGGCGCCCCACGCCGTTCGCGCGCGAGTGGCTGCACCTGGGCGCGCTGGAGGCCACGCTGCGCTTCGGCCGGCGCACCGTGGCGCATACCGTCGGCGGGCACCAGAGCCCTGATGTCGGCGCGCTGCTGGTCTGGCTGGCCAACCACTGCGCCGCGCGCGGGGCGGGGCTGAAAGCCGGGCAAGTGGTGACCACCGGCACCTGCACCGGGCTGCTCTTTGCCTCTGCCGGAACCCGCGTCAGCGCCGGGATCGAAGGGCTGGGGACGCTTGCGGCGTGGTTCTGAGGGCGGGGGCTTACGGAACCCAGCCAGGCAGCTCCGATGCCTGCCGGATCCAGCTTGCCACCAGCGCCTCGTCAAGCTCGTCGTCTTCGTGGATGTGGAAGTAGCGCGTGTTCTTGTCCTTGGATTCGACGGGAGGAACAGGACTCAGCGACATGCCACGGAAGAAGGCCACCTTGATGTACTTCGTCATGCAATGGAAGCTGAGGAACCAGCCCTGGCCCTCGATGCCATAGAACGGCGAGTTCCACCTCACTGCCTTGCGGACGTTGGGAACGTTGCGCTCGATGAGCGCGTCGAGGCGGCGCCCGGCGTCGTGTTTCCAGCCCGGCATGGCGGCGATATAGGCCTGCACGGGGGCATCTCCGTCGGCCTTCGCGATCTGGGGGTTGCCGCCGGCGAGCAGGGGCGGGCTGGCAGCGGCCCGCCTGGCCGGGGTCTTCGTTGCGGCGTGCGCCGGCTTCCTGGATGGTTGGTTCGCCATTGTCTTCACTCCATCGAATACACGCTGACCACCTGACAGAATGGCCAAGCCGACCCGAGCAGACATGGCCGCCAACGACAGTGCATGAAGCACAACAAACGGGCTATGCTAACCTGCTGAAACGGATCGAGCAACGAACGAGGAATCGACCGGAACGCCTCATCCGCGGGGCCAATTCGAGGAACAAGCATCCATGAATCCATCGGAACGTATCGACGAGCTGATCGCAGGACTTACTGACTGGCGTGGCAAGACGCTGGCCAGCCTCCGCAAGACCATCCTCGAGGCCGACGGCGAGATCATCGAGGAATGGAAGTGGATGGGGAGCCCGGTGTGGTCACGCGACGGCATGATCGCGGTCGCCAACGCGCACAAGGAGAAGGTGAAGATCACCTTCACCAACGGGGCGAGCCTGCCGGATCCTGACAAGCTCTTCAACGCCGGCCTCGGCGGCAACAAGTGGCGTGCGATCGATCTCTTCGAGGGCGACAAGATTGATGCGCGTGCCATGAAGAATCTCATCCGTGCCGCGATTGCGTTCAATCAGGGCAAGTCGAAGAAGAAGGCACCGTCCGCGGCTACCCGGGCGAAAGCACAAGAGAGCAAAGAGTAAAGGGACACGAAGCGTCCTGGCGTGCGGGTGCGCGCCTGAGCATCGCAAAGAACGTCCCGGCCGGCATGCTCCACGCATATGGAATGCCGGTTTTCTTCGTTGGTTTTCGCGTGCTGCGCGCGTACGTTCGTGGGTTTCCATCTCCCCGCGAATGCCATGACCGCTTCCCGACGACAGTTCCTGCGCCAGGGCGCCGCCGCCACGGCCGCGCTCGCCTCCGGTCCCATCCTTTCCTTCACCACGTTCGCCACCGGCAATGCGCAAGCGCAGGGGCGCCCGCTCCTGAAAGCCGGCGACCAGAAGGGCGGCCTGCGCGCGCTGCTCGAGTCCGCCAACGCGCTCGAAGGCCTGGGCTACGACATTCAATGGACCGAGTTCCCTGCCGCAGCACCGCTTGCCGAGGCGCTGAACGCGGGCGCGGTCGACAGCGGCCCGATCGGCGATGCCCCGGCGATCTTCGCGCTGGCGGCCGGCACGCGGATCAAGCTGATCGGCGCCAACCGCTCTGACCCCTACGGCACGGCAATCCTGGTGCGGCCCGACTCGCCGCTGCGGCAGGCGGCCGACCTGAAAGGCAAGAGCATCGGCACGAACCGTGGCTCGATCGGCCACCTGGTGACGCTCAAGGCGCTGGAATCCGCGGGGCTGAGGCCGGAGGACGCCAACCTCCGCTTCCTGCCGCCGGCGGATGCCAAGCTTGCATTGAGCAGCGGCTCGGTGGATGCGTGGGCGACGTGGGAACCCTATACCGCGATGGCGGAAACCAGCGGCCACGCGCGCGTGCTGGTCAGCGGTCGCGGGCTGTGGTCCGGCCTCAGCTACCTGGCGGCCACCGATGCCGCGCTGGCGGCCAAGCGCGCCGTGCTGCAAGACTTCCTGCGCCGGGTGGTGCGTGCGCAGCAATGGTCCTACCAGCACGTGCCGGAGTTCTCGGCGGCCCTTGCCCGCATCATCGGGATCCCGCAGCAGGCGGCACGGCTGCAATTCGAGCGGCGGCACACGCAATGGCGGAGCATCGATGCCGAACTGATCGCCGAGCAGCAGCGCACGGCGGATTTCTACCAGAAAGCGGGATTGCTCAAGCAACGGCTCGACGTGCGGCAGACCTTCGACTCCGGGTTCTCCCTTACTGCCTGATTGCCGCGGGCGGCGTCAGGCCGTGCACTGAGACCTTCGACGGCCTCGGGAAGCGCCTCCGGCATGACCATGGCCTCGCCGGAGGCCGCTAAGGATTTCCATGATTGACGCCGCCCCGCGCCAGCCCATTTCACGGCCTGGCGCGGCCTGCGCTGGCGCGGACCGTTCTGGTCCCAGCGAATCCGGGCAACTGGTCCTATAGGCCCGGAATGGCCCTCACCTATAAAGCCGTGACCCCCAAACATATTTTCCTTCCGAGGAGCAAGACCATGCGGTGGATCAAGCAGATAGCGACGTATTTCGCCCTGGTGGCCGCGCTGGCGCCAGCCGCACACGCCCAGAGCAAGAATGTAGTAATTGCTTACCAGGACATGGTGGTGCCCTGGCGCTACGCACAGGATATGAAGGAGCTGGAAAAGCAGACCGGCTACACGGTCTCGTTCCGGCAGTTCGGCGGCGGCGGGGACGTGATCCGCGCCATGGCTTCGGGCCAGATCGCCATTGGCGAGGCCGGCACTTCGCCGATTGCGTCGGCGCTGTCGCAAGGGCTGGATGTCGAACTGTTCTGGATCCTGGACGACATCAACGCAGCCGAGGCGATGGTGGCGCGCAATGGCAGCAAGATCGCCAGCGTCGCCGACCTGAAAGGCAAGCGCGTCGGCGTGCCCTTCGTGTCGACCACGCACTACCACACGCTGGTCGCGCTGGAGCGCGCCAAGATCAATCCGAAGGACGTCCGCATCGTCAACATGCGCCCGCCCGAGGTAGCCGCCGCCTGGGAGCGTGGCGACATCGACGCCACCTTCATCTGGGACCCGGTGCTGGCCAAGCTCAAGCAGTCCGGCACCGTGCTGATGACCTCCGGCCAGATCGCCGCCGACACCGGCAAGGCCACCTTCGACGGCATGATCGCCAACAAGAAGTTTGCCCGCGAGAATCCGGAGTTCATGGTCAAGCTGGTGCGCGTGCTGGCCGCCGCCGATGAAAATTACCGCAAGAACAAGGCGTCCTGGACCCCCGATTCGCCCATGGTGAAGGCGGTGGCCAAGGTCTCTGGCGCCAAGCCCGAGACGGTACCCGCGAGCATGGCGCTGTACGCCTTCCCTACGCTGCAGGAGCAGGTGTCGGAGCGCTGGCTGGGCGGCGGCGCGGCGCGCGCGCTGCAGTCCGCGGCGCAGTTCCTCAAGGAGCAGGGCACCATCCAGACCGTCCTGCCGGACTATGGCCCGGGCGTCAACGCGGAATGGGCAAAGCGGGCGTTGCGCTGACGCCGTGCCCATCGCGCTGAAGATGGCCGCCGCGCGCAAGCCAGTCCGGCGCGGCTGCCCCGAAGGTCCTGTTGCGGAAGCCCATCATGTACAAGCTTGAAATCGATAATCTCAGTGTCAACTATGGCGTCGCAGGCGGCGCCAAAACGCTGGCCCTGTCGCAAGTCAACCTCACCATGGAGCGCGGCGATTTCGTCGTGGCGCTCGGTGCCTCGGGCTGCGGCAAGACCACCTTGCTGTCGTGCATCGCAGGCTTCATGGAACCCTCGGAAGGCGAGATCCGGCTGTCCGGCAAGGTGGTGCGCGGACCGGGTGCCGAACGCGGCGTGGTGTTCCAGAAGCACGCCCTGATGCCGTGGCTCAGCGTGGCGGACAACGTCGCGCTGGGATTGCGCCTGCGTGGGGTGTCGCGTGCCGAGCGGTTGCGGGTCGCGCATGAAAAGCTGGCCGCGGTCGGGCTGGAAGACGTCGCCGGCAAGCCGGTCTATCAGCTCTCGGGCGGCATGCAGCAGCGTGTCGGGATTGCCCGCGCGCTCGCCTGTGATCCGGCGGTGATGCTGATGGACGAGCCGCTGGGCGCGCTCGACGCGCTCACGCGCGAATCGATCCAGGCGCTGATTCTCAAGCTCTGGGCCAAGGAACAGAAGATTGTCTTCTTTATCACGCACAGCGTGGAAGAGGCGCTGTTCCTGGCCACACGGCTGATTGTCATGACGCCGTCGCCTGGCCGCATCGCGCACACCTATGAACTGCCGTTCGCGCGGCGCTTCATCGAATGCGGGGACGCCCGTGCAGTCAAGGCCGACCCGGAGTTCATCCGCTATCGCGAAGAGATCATTGACCTGATCCATGCCACCGCCTGAGGAACACGAGATGCCCGCTTCCGTCCAACGCATCGAACCCACGCCGCGCGTCACCAAAGCCGCCGCGGCGGGGGCCAGCCAGCAAATGAAGACCGTCTCGGGCTACCGCCTGCCCGGCGAGGGGTCGAGTTCACGCATCTCCACCATCACCGTAGTGCTGCTGCTCGCGCTGTGGTGGCTTGCCAGCCACCTGCGCTGGCTGCCGCCGCTGTTCTTGCCCACGCCTGAGTCCATCGTCACCGCCTTTATCGATGCCTGGCAGGGCAACCTGCAAGGCGGCCAGCCGCTGACCGAGCATTTCGCGGCCAGCATGCTGCGCGTGTTCGGCGCCTTCGGGCTGGCGGTGGTCACCGCGGTGCCGATCGGCGTGATGATGGGGGTGTCGCGCATCGCACGCGGCGTCTTCGATCCGCCGATCGAGTTCTACCGCCCCCTGCCGCCGCTGGCATACCTGCCGCTGATCGTGATCTGGTTCGGCATCGACGAGACCTCGAAGGTGCTGCTGATCTTCCTGGCCTGCTTCGCGCCGCTGGCCATGTCGGCCCAGGCCGGCGTGCGCTCGGTCACCATCGAGCAGATCAACGCGGCCTACTCGATGGGTGCCACGCCGTGGCAGGTGGTCCGCCATGTGGTGATCCCCGCCGCATTGCCCGATATCCTGACCGGGATGCGCATTGCCATCGGCTTCGGGTGGACCACCCTGGTCGCCGCTGAAATGGTGGCCGCGACCGCCGGCCTTGGCCAGATGGTGCTCAATGCCTCCAACTTCCTGCGCACCGACGTGGTGATCATGGGCATCGTGCTGATCGGGCTGATCGCCTACGTGTTCGACCTGCTGATGCGCAAGCTGGCGAAGGTCCTGGTGCCCTGGAAGGGAAGGATGTGAGGTGAGGGCGTAGTCAACCCGCGACCTGCGTGTCGGGCAAGGACTGGCTGATGGCCAGTCCTTGCCGTTTTCAGGCGTTACGCCCGTCGGGCGCCTTTTCGCTCCGTGAAGATGAGCCCCAGCTGCTCGGCCTGGTCAGTGATCCAGTCCCAGTCGATGCTCAGCTCACGGTGGCAAGCGGGACAAGCCAGCGGCTCAGGCAGCTTTCCCGAGACCATATCCTGCAGGGTTTCGGAGTGGATGTGCCCGCACGCCGTGCAGGTGAAGAAGAGTGGGACAGGAGGTTTCATCGTTGCCTCGCAAGGATGGCCAGCCTTCAGGCCGCCAGATGCTCATCGCGTGCCACGGAATGCGGAGGAAGCAGGGCGATGGCCTCTTCCAGCCTCTGGACCAACGCGGGACTTGCCGGCCGCAGCGGCAGGCGGGTTTCCGGGGAGATCACGCCGGATAGCGCCAGGGCAGCTTTTACCGGTGCCGGATTCGGCTCCGCGAACATGAGCGAGATCAACGGCGCGAGCTTCGCGAACAAGGCGCGGGCCGCGCGCAAGCGGCTCGTCTGCGCCAGATGCAGCAGGCGCACGAACAGGTCCGGACGAATATGCGAGGACGCGGCGATCACGCCGGCGCCACCCGCAAGCAGGTGATCCAGCAGGGCCGCATCTTCGCCGCACAGCACGGTGACGTGCGGATCGTTGACAAGGGCCCGGAGATTGCCGGCGTCACACTCCTTGACCGCCGAGATCTGCGGGTGCGCAAGCAGCGATCGGATCAGCGCCGGCGACATCGCACAGCCAGTCCGCTTCGGCACGTTGTACAGCATCAGGGGGCGTTCGGTTGCGCGCGCCACCTCATTGAAATGCCACACGATGCCCTCATCGGACGGCCGCAGGTAGTAGGGCGGCGGCACCAGGTAGCCGGCAAGATCAAAGGCGTCCAGTTCGGCAACTTGCGCGCACACCGCGCGTGTATCGACCGCTCCGACGCCAGCCATCACCGGCAGCTCGCCATGGACGGCCTCGAGCACTGCCGCCGTGAAGACTTGCCGCTCGTGCGTGGAAAGCAGGCTTCCCTCGCCGGTCGTGCCCAAGATGATCAGGCCGTTCACGCCTGCCTCGAGGTAACTCTCAGCCAGACTGGCGGCGCCAGACAGGTCCAGCGAGCCGGCACGCATCGGCGTGACCATGGGCACCCAGATGCCCCATGGCGACTGGCGGGAAATCGCTGTGATACTGGTGCAGGCGTGCACGGCGGCACCGGAGAAGCTCTCTTCCTCAGTGCGCCACATAGTTGTCTCCCAGGGCTGTCGTGACGCCGAACTCCGCCGCCGGAAATGCCGTCATGATGGCATGCATGGCCGCGTCGCGGTCCGTGCGTGCGATCTCCACGTGCAGCGTGGTTTCGCCGTGCCGGTAGTCCACGTTCACCACATAGACGCGGGCCAGTTCACCGAGCGCCCTATGCATGGTCTGGCGCAGGCCGAACACCTCGGTGGATGCAACCGCAAGACGCATGCGGATCCAGGCAGGTGCCGGCTGGGAGACCGCGCGCAGCGCGGGCATGGTGGCCTTGCTGCTGCGCAGGGCGGTACGTCGGGGAACGGTATCAACGGCCAGGCTTGACTGTCGCATGATTGGATGGACCCGCGCGGTAGCGGGTCGCGTGTTGGACATGGCTTTATGCTAGCCAGCGCCGCCTAAATTTGATGCAAGGATATTGGGCTTTGGCGTTAAATCCGCATCAAAATCGGCGACGCTGGCAAAGCGCTCGCGCTCAGAACGTCTTCGTCAGCGAAGCCCAGGCCGCGGCCTTGCCAAGGTAGCGGCCCCGGTTGGCACTGGTGTAGACCGATTCCTTGGCGTTGGTGTCCACGTAGGCCACCGCCAGCGCAAAGCCCTTGCCCAGGTCCTTGG
>NZ_JFJW01000116.1:57969-65803 GCF_000611125.1 Cupriavidus sp. SK-4 | reverse complement strand
CGGCCTTCAGGCCGGCGCCCGCAACGCTGGGGTCAGACGCTCAGATGGTCACGCCACCGTCCACGACCAGCGCCTGGCCGGTCATGAAGGTGCTGGCTGCCGAGGCCAGGTAGACCGCCGCCCCGGCGATCTCGACGGGTTCGCCGATGCGGCGCAGCGGGGCGCCCTGGGTGGACTGCTTGTAGCGCTCGGGATCTTCCCACAGCGCGCGCGCAAAGTCGGTCTTGATCAGCCCCGGCGCGATGCAGTTCACGCGCACATTGTGCGGCCCGAACTCGACGGCGAGGTTGCGCGCCAGCTGGAAGTCAGCGGCCTTGGAGATGTTGTACACGCCGATGGTGGGCGAGCCGCGCAGGCCGCCGATCGACGACACGATGATGATCGAGCCGTCCTTGCGGTCGATCATCTGTGGGGCCACCATCTGGATCAGCCAGTGGTTGGAGATGACGTTGTTGTCCAGCACCTTGCGGAACTGGTCGTCCGACACGCCGCTCATGGGCCCGTAGTACGGGTTGGACGCGGCATTGCAGACCAGCACGTCGATCTTGCCGAAGGCGCGGTTGGTCTCGTCGACCAGGCGCTGCAGGTCGTCCTTCGAAGAAATATTGGCAGGGATCGCGATCGCGGTGCCGGCGCCGTGACGGGCGTTGATGGCATCCACCACTTCCTGGCAGGCCTCGATCTTGCGCGAAGAAATGACCACCTTGGCGCCCTGGACGGCCATCTGCTCGGCGATGGCGCGGCCAATCCCGCGCGAGGAGCCGGTGACGATGGCAACCTTGCCCGTCAGATCAAACAATGACATGGAGTCTCCTGTATGGCTGCGCCGGCGTCAGGGGCCGGCTTTGTCCTGGCGACGTGCCCGCAGGCAGCATCGCCGGGACATTATGGTGGCGCCGCTGGCCCCAGTCCACAGGCCCGGGTGCCGTGCGCCGGCCATATCAGGATTCTTTCTGCGGGCAATGCGCGCCGTGCATGGCAGGCATGCTGCATAGCGGAATAATGGCGGCTCAGGTGCCGGAGGATGCCGTTGCGGGCGCCAGCAGCGCTGGCAGGGCGTCGGCCAGGCCACGCCGCAGGTCATCGTCCAGCAGCACGCCAAAGCGATCCGACAAGGCCTGCACCACGGCCTCGGGCGAGGCCAGCCGCGTTCGGTGAACGGTGCCGTCCGGTGCGCGCTCGGCCAGGTCGCCGTCGGCCAGCGTCACGCGGGTGCCGCCGTCGGTGCGCGCGGCCATCAGCCGCTGCAGGAACACGCTGTCAGGGTGCGTCGATACATACCAGTTGCGCGGCACGAAATCGATCCACGGCTGCGGCGTCAGGTCAAAACGGTAGATCTTGATCCAGCCGGCATCGCCGCGCGCCTCCAGGTCGTAGCTGTGGAACGCGGTGGCGGCGGCCTCCGGCGGCGAAGGGGCCAGCCGGTATGGGAAGCTGTCATCGGCCGGCTCGGACAGCGGCATCGCCTGGTATGGCGTGGGGCCGCCGAAGCCGACATCGGCCAGATAGCTGCGATGCGCCACCTCCACGCGCAGCAGCATGTGCGAGGTCGCGGTCGGCACATCGTCGGGAACGCCCCAGCGCACGCGCGCGGCCAGCGGCGTCACGGCGTAGCCGAGCGCGCCCAGCCCGGCCGCCAGCAGCGTATTGAGCTCAAAGCAATACCCGCCGCGCCGGCGCGTGACGAGCTTGTCGAAGACTGCATCCGGCTCGATCCGTACTGGCCGGCGCAGCAGTGGATCGATGTTCTCGAACGGAATGCTGGCCAGGTGCGCGGCCAGTACGATATCGAGCGCTTCCAGCGTGGGCGAGGGCGGGGCGGCAATGCCGAGGCGTGCCAGCCAGGCGTCCAGTTGGGGTGCGTCCAGGGTCATCATGGTGTGCGGGGCTCCGGTGCGATGCGTTCAGTTGAGAGCTTCCAGCGCCGGCAGGTCAAGCAGTTCGATGCCGCCATACTCCAGCCGCAGCAGCCCGCGCGCTTCCAGTTCGCGCAGCGCGTGATTCACGGTCTGGCGCGACAGGCCCAGCATCTGCGCCAGTTGCTCCTGCGGGATGCGCACGCGCTGCGTGGCCTGGGCCTGCGGCAGGTTGCCGTAGCCATGCGCGATCGCGGCCAGGCGCCGGGCGATGCGGGCCGCCGGCGGCAGCAACTGCGCTTCCTCGACATAATTGAAGGCCTGGCGCGTCTTGGCTGCCAGCAATTGCCCGAAAGCCTGCCACCAGACCGGCTGTTGCGCCAGGCGCCGTTCCAGGCTGGCGCGCGGCACGTGCCACAGCGTCGTGGCGCTGACCGCGCGCGCGTCGTGGGTGCGCGGCAGGCCGTCGAACAGGCAGATCTCGCCGAACCAGGTGCCGGGCTCCAGCAGGCCGAGCAACGCCGCCTTGCCCGATTCGCCGCTGGCGTGGATCTGCATGGTGCCGCTGGCGACACAATACAGGCCGTCGAAACGGTCGCCGCGGGCAAAGAGCGTCTCGCCGGCCACCAGCCGGCGCAGGCTGCCGTCATCGAGCAGTGCCTGGCGCAGTGCGGGCGGCAACTGGCTGAACCAGGCGCCGGCACGTACGGCAGCAAGCGCATCGTCGCGCGGCGGCACCGCGCCGGGCAGTGCGCCGGCGAGTTGCGATTGGGGGCGTTGCGGCGGGCTCGCCAGTCCCATGCCGGTCTCCTTTCAGGTGGGGGCTGTGCCGGGTGTCAGCAGGGACACACACGGGCACGCTGCGACCGTCCGGACTGTCAAAAACCTGACAGACCAGACCGTGCGCGCCCACTACTATAAATCCACATCGCGCCCGCCGCGCAGCAGCAGGCGGCAGCGTCCGGCCGCCCTGGCGGCACGGCGCGCGCACGCCTGCGCATACAAGGAGACGCCCCCGTGAAAACCCTGATCGAACACCTGGCCAACTACGCCGCCTACCATCGCGACCCGCGCAACGTCTTTACGCACTTCATCGGCATTCCGATGATCGTGCTGGCAGTGACGACCCTGCTGGCGCGCCCGGCGCTGCCGCTGGGCGACGGCTCTGCCTACCTGACGCCGGCGATGCTGCTGTACATCCTGTCGTGCCTGTTCTACCTGCGCCTGTCACTGGTGTTCGGGGTGGCGATGGCGGTCATCCTGGCGTTCTTCCTCTATGCCGGGGCGCACATTGCGGCGATGCCCACCGCCTGGTGGCTTGCCATCGGCCTTGGCCTGTTCGTGGTGGGATGGGTGATCCAGTTCATCGGCCACTATTACGAGGGGCGCAAGCCGGCCTTCGTCGACGACCTGGTCGGCCTGCTGATCGGTCCGCTGTTCCTGGTGGCTGAAACCGCCTTTGCGCTGGGGCTGGCACGCGACACGCGCGAGGCCATGGCCGCCCGCGCGCACTGATCAGGGCAGCCCCGCCGGCAGCCGCAGCCGGGCGGCCAGCCCGCCCAGCGGGCTCGATGCCAGCGCCAGGCTGCCGTCGTACATCGCGGCGATTTCCGTCACGATCGCCAGGCCCAGCCCGCTGCCGGCGGCGGCCTCGTCGAGCCGGCCAAAGCGGGCGGTGGCCAGTGCCTGCGCCTCCGGCGGCATGCCGGGGCCGTCGTCCTCGACCAGTATTTCGAGCTCGCCATCCGCTTCCTGCAGCGTGACGCGCACGCGCGTGCGCGCCCACTGGCAGGCATTGTCGAGCAGGTTGCCGAGTATTTCGACCAGGTCTTGCCGGTCGCCGGCAAAGTGCCCGGCGCCTTCAACCGTCAGCGCCAGCGCGCGCTCAGCGTGCAGCCGCGCCAGTGCGCGCGTCAGCTCCCGTACCGGCGGGACGGCATCGATGCGCTGGCCGCGCGCCGCCGCGGCGCCCGCGGCGCGTGCACGCGCCAGGTGACGGTCGACCTGCCGGCGCATCGCTTCGACCTGCGCCGCCACGGCTTGCGCCGGTGCCCCCGGCAGCGCCGCGGCCTCGTTGGCGAGCACTGCCAGCGGCGTCTTGACCGCGTGCGCCAGGTCCGCCGCCTGCCGGCGCGAGCGTTCCAGCGCCTGGGCGTTGCGTGCCAGCAGGGCATTGATCTCGGCCACCAGGGGTTCGACTTCGGTGGGCCAGTTGCCGCCCAGGCGTGCCTCGCGCCGCGCCTGCATCGTGCCCAGCGCGCGCCTCAGCCGCGCCAGCGGCGCCAGGCCGAACTTCACCTGCGCCGCGACCGCCAGCATCAGCCCCAGCCCCAGCGCCGTCAGCGACCACGCCAGCGTCCGGTTGAAGCTGCGGCGCGCGGCGCGCAGCTCGGTCCGGTCCAGTGCCACCGAGATCTCCACCGGGGTATCCGCGGACGGCAGCACCAGTTGCCGCGACACCACCAGCAACGACTGGTTGCTGGGCCCCTGGCGCACGTCGGCCTGGGCGCCGGCAAGGCGGCGCTCCACCGTCACCGGCATTTCCGTATCCCACAGCGAGCGCGAGCGCAGCAGCGCGCCCGGCGCGCGCGCCTGCCAGTAGGTGCCGGAGTAGGGCAGCTCGTAGCGGGGATCGGCAGGGGTACGGGTGAGGATCAGCTTGCCGTCGGCACTCCAGTCCAGCGCCGCGGCCAGGCCCGCCAGCTGGTGGTCGAGCTGGCGCACATAGGTGTTGTTGACGTGGCGCTCGAACAGTGTCGACAGCAGCCAGCCGCTGACGCCCAGCGCCGCTGCCAGCCAGATCGCCGCCACTGTCAGCAGGCGCAGCGCAAGGGATCGGCGCAGGCGGGCCGGCATCTAGGGCTGCAGCTGCGACGGCGGCCGCAGCCGGTAGCCCTGGCCGCGCACGGTCTCGATGACGTCCACGCCAAGCTTGCGGCGCAGCCGCCCGACAAAGACCTCGATGGTGTTGCTGTCGCGGTCGAAGTCCTGGGCATAGATATGCTCGGTCAGCGCGGTCTTGCTGACGATGGCGCCGGGATGGTGCATCAGGTAGTCCAGCACGCGGAATTCATGCGAGGTCAGTGCCACCGGCGTGCCGTCGACGGTGACCGTGCCTGCGCGCGGATTCATCAGCACCGGGCCGCATTGCAGCTCCGGCGCCGGCATGCCGTGCGCGCGCCGGATCAGCGCGCGGATGCGCGCGAGCAGTTCTTCCATGCGGAATGGCTTGGTCAGGTAGTCGTCGGCGCCGGCATCGATGCCTTCGACCTTCTCGGTCCAGCTGTCGCGCGCGGTCAGGATCAGCACCGGCACGCTGACCTGCGCGGCGCGCCAGCGGCGCAGCACCGAAAGGCCGTCCAGCCGCGGCAGGCCCAGGTCCAGGATGACGGCGTCGTAGGGCTCCTGCTCGCCCAGGTGGCAGGCGTCCAGGCCGTCCGCGGCCACGTCGACGGCATAGCCGGCGTCGGCCAGGCTGGCACGGACCTGGGCGGCGAGGGCGGCTTCGTCTTCGACCAGCAAGATGCGCATCGGGGTCTCCTGTTGGTCAGGGTTTGCGGCGGGCGTCTTCCAGCCCACGCCCCTTGGCCTTGAGCAGGGCGGCCGTGCGTGCATCGTACTCGAGCTTGGCTACCGAACCGCCCGGCAACAGCAGCTTGACCTCGTACTGCCAGATGCCGTCGTCGCGGTCCAGCTCCACGCCGATCACGTCGCCCGCGTACTGGCGCGATACCGTTTCCAGGATGCGCGACAGCGGCAGGATTTCGCCCGACTGCACGGCCGCGCGGGCGCGGTCGGCGTCCTTGTCGGCGTGCGCGGCCGGCATCGCCGCCAGCGCCAGCAGCGCCGCAGCAACCAGCACGCGGGGGCGCGGGAGGGCCGGGAAATAGAACTTCATGGCCTGGAGTTTGCATCAATTTGCCTGAATGCGGGCTGAACGGAGCCCTCGTGAACAGGCAGCAAACGGTCTCGCTGCGGCATGCGCATCGCTGCGCGCGCAGGCACCGAAGAGGCCGCCGCGAACGCCAAAACGGGGGTACGTAGGCCGTATTCGCGTTTCCACTGAGGCAAAGCCGCGACAAAACCCGGGGTTTTCACGGGGTTTTACGTTTCGCATGCACGAAAACCCCTTGACTTACGGTACTTTCCGCTATGATTCAGTGGGCGTCGAGAAGACGATTGCGCAACGCTGAGAAGCAATGCGAAACACCTGCCGACACCCATCTGTTCAACTTACGAATATCGATATGGCGACCAAAGCGAAACCGACCGCGAAGACTGCAACCAAGCCCGCTGCCAAGAAGGCCGCGGCAACCAAGGCACCCGTGAAGGCTGCCGCCAAGAAGGCCACGCCGGCCAAGAAGGCTGCTCTCGCCGCTGCGCCCGTTGCGCGCCCGCTGAAGGACACCTTCAACAAGTCGAGCCTGGTCGCTCACCTGGTAGCCCAGACCCAACTGGAAGCCAAGGCCGTAAAGACGGTGCTGGCCCACCTGGAAACCACCATCATCGGCGCGCTGAACAAGAAGGGCGCTGGCGAATTCACGCTGCCCGGCCTGCTGAAGGTCACGGCCCAGCAAGTGCCGGCCAAGAAGAAGCGCTTCGGCAAGGACCCGTTCACCGGCGAAGAGCGTTGGTTCCCGGCCAAGCCGGCCAGCGTCAAGGTCAAGGTCCGTCCGCTGAAGAAGCTGAAGGACGCCGCAGCCTGATCTGCGCCACGTTGTCCTGACAAAAAAGGAGCCGCTTGTCGGCTCCTTTTTTTTTATGCGCGAGCGCAATACGTGCCGCGCGTTCCTGCATTTTCAGCCGCCGGCGACAGACCGGCGCGGGAGGAGACACGATGCCAAGTCTGCAAAGCCAGCTGTGGCGGCTTGCCTTGCGCCTGGTCCGCCGCAAGCAGCGGTTTGCCAGCGCGCAGGCGCTCCATGATGAAATCCGGCGGCGCCGTATCGTCGGACGCGCCTATCCGTCCCGGCGCCTGCGCGCGCGGCACGCGGTCAGCGAGGAGCGGATCGCCGGGATGGAGGTGTACACCGTGCAGCCCAGGAGCGGGCCTGCGCATGGTAAAGCCCGTCATATCCTTTACCTGCACGGCGGCGGCTATGTATTCGACATCGTCAGCCAGCACTGGGATTTCATCGGCAAGCTGGTGGACGCGCTGGGCTGCGCGGTGACGGTGCCGGTCTATCCGCTGGCGCCTGAACATACCCACCGCGACGTGTTCGCGGCCATGGTGCCGCTGTGGCAGGCGCTGCAGCAGCGCTATCCGGGCACAAACCTGACCGTCATGGGCGATTCCGCTGGCGGCGGCATGGCGCTGGCGCTGGCACAGGTGCTGCGCGACAGCGGCCAGCCGCTGCCGCGGCGCCTGGTGTTGCTGTCGCCGTTCCTGGATGCCACCGGCGACAATCCCGGCATCGATGCCCTGGAGCCGTTCGACCCGATGCTGTCACGCCCCGGGGGCATTGAATGCGGGCGCGTCTATGCCGGCGCGGATCCGGTCACCTTGCCGCAGGTCAGTCCCATGCACGGTGTGTTGCGCGGGCTGCCGCCCACCACGTTGTTCATCGGCACCCATGACATCCTGCTGCCCGACTGCAGGAAGTTCCGCCAGATGGCCGACGAGCAAGGCCTGCCGCTTCGGTATCACGAGGGCGAGGGAATGTTCCACGTCTGGATGCTGCTGCCGATGCCGGAAGCGGACGCGGCGTTTGCCGAGATTGTGCGGTCGGTGCTTGCCGACGACGCGCATGGCACGGAGGGCAGGGACGGGCTGGCGCCTGTGCGCACAGCCGTTGCCCCGCAGGAGGTGACCGACCCGGGTTGATGCCGGCCGCCCGGTGATTCATGCCAGGCTGGCCGCAACTGGACCTGACTGGAGCAAGTTTAACCTGCGTCAAATGGACACGACGGGCGCCCCCCTAGAATCGGTCAGGTCATGGGTGCGGGGGCGCTCCCCATGACAGAGCTTCCGGAGTCTT
>NZ_JFJW01000116.1:55701-57953 GCF_000611125.1 Cupriavidus sp. SK-4 | reverse complement strand
GGCCGCAATGGCCGCGGGTTTTTTATTTGGCGGCCACCAAACGGTCCGCTGCCTCAGGCCACCACCTGCTTGGCATAGGTTGCCCGCGCCATCTCGCAGACCTCTACTGACACCTGCACGTCCTGGCCGGTGCCAGAGCCGGCGCGCACGGCTTCGGCGATCACGTCGCAGACGGCCTGCGCCAGCGCCTGGCGCACGGCGGTGTCGCGGCCGTCCAGGATCGACAGGCGCGCGTGGACAAAGGCCCGCTCGACCGCGTCCACGCCCTGGCGGTAAGTCGACAGCGTGATGCAGCGCGACTTGATGTCCGCCTCCTGGAACTGTCCGGAGGCCAGCAGGGCGGCATTGGCTTCATCCAGCAACTCTTCCTGCGAGCAGTTCAGGCGGGTGTTTTCGGTGAGTTCGATGACGAGGTGAGGCATGGCGGCGTCCTGACTGTGTTCCGGTGAAACCGAGCATGATACGGGATCGCCGGCGCGTGGCGGGCGCACCAATGCAAACGGGGCGCTTTATGGCGCCCCGTCGGGATGTGCTGCTGGTGCGTATCAGGCGTGGACGGGAGTGCGCTCGCGTGCCGGTGCCAGTGCGCCGCCGAAGCGGGCCGGATTTTCCCGGGCGAGCTGCTGCAGCTGGGCCAGCTTGGCCTTCAGGCCGGCATCCAGCTTCGGTGCGGGCATCACCGTGGACGGGCAGGCCACGCCCAGGATGCCGAGCGCCTGCTGGAAGTTCTCCAGGGTCAGCCCGGCAGCCGGGTCAACCGTGACGAGGTGCTCGCGCAAGGCCTCGGGCATCGACTCCGGGGCGGCGCAGGAAATGATCACGTAGTGGACCGGCTTGGCGCCCTGGGCGAAATAGGCTTCGATTTCCGCACCATGGCCGCCTGCGGCCGGCGGGGTCATGGCTTCGACCTGCAGGTCCAGCTGCTGCAGGATTGCCGCGGGCGTGCCGCGGCGCCAGGCGTCGGACACCACCACGCGGGCGCCGGCCACGCCGAACAACCTGCGTACGAACCCCAACGCGACAGGATCAAAGAACCGGACGTCGCGCAGCGTGCCCGAATCCGGAATGCCGCCGAGGCGGGTGCGGGAGCGGTCGGAATACAGGACGCCGGGTACGTCCAGCATGATGAGTCGTTCAGCCATGGTTTCCTGTGCGGGTGCCAGTTCAGTTGGTGTGAACCAAGATTACTCGCCACGGGCGGGCCGACACGTAACCGGCGCCGGATCAGTTGAAACAGATCTGTAACTTTATCGGGGAAGACGTAAATGCCGGTTACGCCGCCATGACAAATGTTTCGCCCAGACACATCTGCCCGTTACAAAGATGACACGCCGCTAGAAGCGGAAGCGGGCCACATCGTCGGCCAGCGCCGCTGCCTGCTGGTCCAGCCGGGCTGCCTGGCTGGCCAGGTCGTCGACCAGCGCCGCGTTCTGTTGGGCGGTCTGGCGCAGCTGCGATACGGATTGCCCGGCGGCCTGCACGCTGCCGGCCTGCTCGTCGGCAAGCGTGCGCAAGGCCTCGGCCAGCGCATGGCTGTGCCCGACGGTAGCCGCGATGCGGTCCATCGCCGCCACCACGCTGGCGCTAAGGCGCGCGCCTTGCTCGATCTCATGCGTGGCCGTGCCGACGATGCCGCCGATCTCGCGCGCCGCATCGGCGCTGCGCTGGGCCAGCGCGCGCACTTCCTGCGCGACCACCGCAAAGCCGCGGCCGGCGGGGCCGGCGCGGGCCGCTTCCACGGCGGCATTCAGCGCCAGGATATTGGTCTGGAAGGCGATGCCCTGGATCACGCCGACGATCTCGGCGATATGGCGCGAGTGGCCGTGCAGCGTATCCATCGCGCCGCGCATCTGCTGCACCACGGCAGCGCCGGCATCGGTGGCGGCGCGTGCCTGGCTGGCCATCTGGCTCGATTCGGTGGCCTGGGCGTGGGCGTCGGCTACGCGTGCGGCCAGTGCCTGCATGCAGCCGGTGGTGGCATCGAGCGCGCTCGCCTGCCGCTGGGTGCGTGCCGACAAGGCGTGGTTGTCTTCGGCGATCTGCTGGCCGGCCGCGGTGATCTCCTGTGCGCTGGCCTGGATACGGGCCAGCACGCCGGCAAGCTGGTCGCGCATGCCGGCCACGTGGTGCAGCATGCTGCTGTGGTCCGACGGGCGCAGGGCGATGGTGGCGGTCAGGTCGCCGGCGGCTATGCGGCGCGCGATCTCGGCGGCGTCGCGCGGCTCGCCGCCAAGTTCGGCACGCAGGCTGCG
>NZ_JFJW01000116.1:37912-55600 GCF_000611125.1 Cupriavidus sp. SK-4 | reverse complement strand
GGCCGCCACGCTGGCCACCGTGGCGGCGGCCTTTTGTTCCTGCTGCTGGCGCACGGCTTCCACCTGCCGGCTGAGGGATTGCAGCTGTTCAGTGACGAAGTGGCCGTCGACCGAAACCGCGCTGTCGAATTGCAGCGAGTCCAGCGGCTGCTTGCGCAGCAGCGCCACGTAGGCCTGCACCAGCTCGCCGGTGCGCTGGCGTTCGCGCAGCAGCGGCGCGGCCTGTGCCGCGGCGGCCTGTCGTACGCCGGCCAGCGCAGCATCGAGCTGCGACAGGCCACGCGCGACGTCGGCGGCGGCATCGTCGCGCTCGGTGCTGCTGGTGGCCATGGTCAGCGCCAACTGGGCACGGCCAAGGGTGGCCAGTGCTGACTGCGCGCGCTCGGCCGAGATGGCACCGTGCATGTCGTGCTGGTACAGGGTGTCGGTGCGCGCCTTGATCGAGACCAGGTTGGCGATGCCGGTCAACCCGACGGCGGCGCCGAACAGGTACACCAGGGTAAAGGCGGCGCACAGGCGCGCCACCAGCGGCAGGCGGCCCAGTCGTGCGGAAAACCGCGCGAACAGCCGCGCGGGGGCAGCTGCCCGGCTGCGGCCGGGCAGGCGTGTCTTGATGACTTGCAACACGGAGAAGACTCCAAACGGGCGCGCTGGCATCCAGAAGGATGCACGGCCCGGGCTTGACCCGAATTGCCGCGCGCGCTGTCCTCTGTCCGGGGCGGTCGCAGGCGGCGCACGGATGGTCGGTCATCAACGTGACGCCGGCGTGACATGGAATGAGGATTTTTGTCATCACGCTGTCATATCCATGTCATGCAATGTCGCTCGCCCATCTTGCTCGATCCCCGGATTTCCCTCCATGACAGGCCTGCCTGCCGCCACGCCTTTGCACGACCGCGCACCTGTCGCATCTGATACCCCCATCGCAGCGGCGCTTGCGCGTGCGCGGCTGCCGCCGCTGCACGCGGTATTCCAGCCGATCGTGCAGGCCGACAATGCCGAGATCCTCGGCTACGAGGCGCTGATCCGGGGCCCGGCGGGCTCGCCCTGGGCGAACCCCGACGCGTTGTTCCGGCTGGCGCAGGGCGTTGCCGCGACCATGGCGCTGGAGATCCACGCGGCGCGCACTGCGTTGGCCGCCTGGCGCAGCCTGGACCTGCCCGGCAAGCTCTTCCTCAATTTCAGCCCCATGACGTTGCGGCACCTGCTGGCCGAGCGCGGGCGGCTGATGGCGGCGCTGCTGGAGGCCGGCATTGCGCCGTCGCGCCTGGTGATCGAAATCACCGAACAGACCCCGATCGGCGATGCGGCCAGCTTTGCCCAGGCGATGGCGGTGCTGCGCGAGCTCGGCATGCAGTACGCGCTGGATGATTTCGGCACCGGGCATGCCAACCTCGACCTGCTGGCGCACCTGTCGCCGCAGTTCGTCAAGATCGACAAATCGCTGGTGCGGGGCATTGCGTCCTGTTCGCGCCGGCTGGAGATCCTGCGCGCGCTGCTGCGCGTGATGAGCGCCTTTGGCGGGCGCGTGATCGCCGAAGGCATCGAAGACGAAGACGAGCTTGCCGTGATCCGCGACCTTGGCGTGACCGGCGCCCAGGGCTACTACGTGGGCCGGCCCGTGGCGCGGCCGGCCGCGCAGGCGCCGCAGCACGTGCACCAGGCGCTGGCTTCGCGGCATATCGCCGTGTTTCCGCAAATGGTGCGCTCAGGCTGGTCGGGCATCACCGCCGGGCGCCTGCTGCGGCCCGCGCCGACCGTGTCGCCTGCCACCAGCAATGACGCGGTGCTGCGCATCTTCCAGGACCAGCCCGACCTGCAGGCCGTGGCCGTCGTCAATGACGAAGGCCGGCCGCTGGCGATCATCAGCCGCCAGGCTTTCATCGACCGCTACGCGGCGCCGTTCCATCGTGAGCTGTATGGCAAGAAGGCCTGCATTGCCATGGCCAACCGCGAGCCGGCCTGCTTTGACCATCGCGCCAGCCTGGAGGAGATGGCACAGATCCTGTCCGGCGAGAACACGCGCTCGCTTGCCGATGGTTTCGTGATCACCGAACAGGGCCGCTATATCGGCCTGGGCACCGGCGCTGACTTGATCCGGGCCATCACCGAAGTGCGCATGGAGGCGGCGCGCTATGCCAATCCGCTGACCTTCCTGCCAGGCAACATCCCGCTGAACCAGCATATCGAGCGCCTGATCGAAGCCGCCAGCGAGTTCCGCGCCTGCTATGTCGATCTGAACCACTTCAAGCCCTTCAACGACAAGTATGGCTACTGGAAGGGCGATGAGATGCTCAAAGGCGCGGCCGCCATCCTGGCCGAGGCCTGTGATCCCGCACGCGATTTTCTCGGCCATGTGGGCGGCGACGACTTCCTGGTGCTGTTCCAGAGCAGCGACTGGGCCGCGCGCTTGCAAGTTGCGATCCGGCGCTTCAACGACGCGGCGCGCGCCATGTATTCGCCCGCCGATCGCAGCGCCGGCGGCATGCATGGCGAAGACCGGCACGGGCGGCCGGTATTCTTTGCGCCGGTGTCGATGGCGGTTGGCGTGGTGTGTGTGAGCGGAGAGGGCGTGGCGGGCCTGCAGCGGCTGGGCAGCCAGCATATTGGCGCCGCTGCGGCGGCGGCCAAGCGCGAGGCCAAGCGCTCGGCAACCGGCATGGCCGTGCTGGATTTCCTGTCGCTGGCCGCGACGCTGTCGGTCTAGCGGTCCGGCTGCCTGCGGCTGGTGACCTGGCGGCCCGCCGCGGGCAGCCTGGGCGCGTCGCCCCCTTCCAGTACGTCAAGCCGGTAGCCGTGCGCGTAGACGACGGTGATGACGATGCCGTTGGCGATGCCGATGCGCAGGGTCTTGCGCAGGCGCGAGATCAGTCCCGCCAGTGCCCGCGACAGCGGCGCCAGTTCATGCCGCCACACCGCCTGCTGGATGCGGTCGCTGGACAGGACCCTGCCGACATTGGTAAACAACAGCATGGCCAGGTCGAATTCCTTCGGCGTCATTTCGATGCGCTCGTCGCGCAGCGTGGCAAAGCGGCCCACGCTGTTGAGCTGATAGGGGCCGACGCGCACTACCAGTCCCTGGCGCAGGCGCTCGCCGGTCACCCGGCGGCGCAGCGCCGTGATGCGTGCCATCAGCACGCGCACATTGAGCGGGCGGCACACGTAGTCATCAGCGCCGGCATCGAGGGCATCGACGAGGCCGTCTTCACTGCTGTCGGCCGCAAGCATGATGATGGACACATCGCGTGAGCGCGCACAGCGAACGGCACGGATAACGTCGATGGCTGGCAGGTCAGGCAACTCGTCATCGATCAGCAGCATGTCGAACGGTACCTGGTTGACACCGTGGATCAGGTCGCGGCCCGTTTCAAACACGTTGCAACGATAACCGGAACGTGCCAGCAGTTCCGGCACCGGCCGGAGTTGGGGCGACTTGCCCATGAGCAGCGCAATATTCATCGATGGCGAAATACGAGAGCCGTGGCAGGGACGGCCGGACCGCGGTAGGGCAGGAGCCGGGGACAGCGATGGAACGAAGGCAGGCACCAGGCGCGCGCGCACGCAGCACTACCGTTCGCAAGCAGCAAGCGTACAAAAAGTGTGGTCAACAGGACAATCAGACATTTCTGAAATTTCTGCTGTTTTTTGATGGCGCTCGCGTTGTTGGCGTGAGGGAGCGCATGTCGGCGGGGCCGATGGCGATATGGAAAGTTGTCCACAGCTCCTGTGGACAAGCCAGGGCGCAGTGGCCGAACTGCGGCCTGGCACCGTGATGCTGTCGGCGTGCCAAAAAAGAAGGCAGCGCGTGGGCGTTATGGGCGCCGTGCTGTCAACATCCGGGCAGGGTGTGCCAAAATAGCGCGCATCGCGTTCCGGTCCGGGGACTCAAGCCCACCGATGCTGCAGAGCCCGAGTGTCATCGCCATCATCGTCCTGTGCTTTCACGCCGTCGGCGTGGTGGCCGCCCTGCATGCCGTCATGACGGTGCGCACCGCGCCCGGCGCGATCGCGTGGGCGGGGTCGCTGCTGATGATGCCGTACTTCACGCTGGTGCCTTACCTGATCTTCGGGCGCAGCACCTTCGCCGGCTACGTCGATGCACGGCGCTTCAATGACGACCACCTGCGCGAGCTGCGCCACGGCATGACCCCGCGCGAGCGCGAGGCGCGCAGCGCCTGCGTGGTCCATGCGCCGGCGCAGGCCTGCATGCGTGCGCTGCCCCGGCTGACCGGCATGCCGTGCCTGGCCAACAATGACGTGCGCTTGCTGGTCAACGGCGAGCAGACCTTCGAGGCGATCTTTGCCGCGATCGCGCGGGCCAGCCAGGTGCTGATCGTGCAGTTCTTCATCGTGCATGACGACGCGCTGGGCCAGCGCCTGCAGGCGCTGCTGTGTGAGCGCGCGCGGGCTGGCGTCAAGGTGTACTTCCTGTTCGATCGCATCGGCTGCCACGCGCTGCCGCGCAGCTACGTGCGCACGCTGATCGAAGCTGGCGTGGATGCGCGCGCGTTCTCCACGCACCGCGGCTTTGTCAACCGGTTCCAGCTCAATTTTCGCAACCATCGCAAGCTGGTGGTCGTCGATGGCAGCGAGGCCTTTGTCGGTGGCCACAACGTCGGCGTAGAATACCTGGGCGAACGCCCGCCACTGGCGCCGTGGCGCGACACCCATATTGCGCTGCGCGGCAGCGCCGTGCTGGACCTGCAGATGGCCTTTGCCGAAGACTGGTTCTGGGCCGCGCGCGAGGTGCCGCATCTGCTGATGCCGCCGCCAGAGGTGGGCGGGCGCATGACCTGCCAGGTGGTGCCGTCAGGCCCTGCCGACGCGCAGGAGACCTGTTCGCTGTTCTTTGTCGAGGCCATCCAGGCGGCGCGCCACCGGCTGTGGATCACGTCGCCGTATTTCGTGCCCGACGAGGCGGTATTTGCGGTGCTGCGGCTGGCCGTGCTGCGCGGCGTGGATGTGCGCATCCTGATTCCGGCGCGGCCCGATCACCTGGTGGTCTATGCCGCCTCCACCATCTATGCGTACCAGGCCGTGTCCGCCGGCATCAAGCTGTATCGTTACCAGCCGGGCTTCCTGCACCAGAAGGTCATCCTGATCGACGACGAAGCCGCGGCCGTCGGCACGGCCAACCTGGACAACCGCTCGTTCCGGCTCAACTTTGAGCTGATGGTGATGACCGCCGACAAGGGCTTTGCCGCGAGCGTGGCCACCATGCTCGAAGCCGACTTCGCCCAGGCCCGGCGCGTCGGGCTGAACGAGTTCCTCGACGCGCCGGCGCCGCTGCGCGTGGCGATGCACGTCGCCAAGCTGTTTGCGCCAATCCTCTGAAGCCCGCGTTCCGGTCCGCTGGTTCCTGCAATCCTCAATGCAACAGACTTGTTGCGGCTTGATTGTGTACACTGTTCACTATAAGCGTATGCACATCATGAACCGTTATCCATATTCAAGGGGGGCCGCATGACCCGGGCTGTCCCCGCGCCCCCGGCGCGCGCCACCTACCGCCACGGCGACCTGCGCCGCGCGCTGCTGGACGCCGGCATCGACCTGGCGCGCGAGGGTGGCCCCGACGCCATCGTGCTGCGCGAGGCCACGCGCCGAGCCGGCGTGGTACCCAATGCCGCGTACCGGCACTTTGCCAGCCGGCAGGACCTGCTGCAGGCGGTGCGTGCCTCGGCCTTGTCGTCGCTTGCCATTGCCATGGAAGGTGAAATCGGCGGGCTGCGCCCGGGCCGCGGGGCCGCCGCGCATGCGCGTGCCTGCCTGCGTGCGGTCGGCACCGGCTACCTGCGCTTTGCACTGGCCGAGACCGGACTGTTCCGCACCGCGTTTTCGGTGCCGGATGAAGTGGAAGATGATGCCGACCCGGCCAAGGCAGGCAACAGCGGCCTCAATCCGTTCCAGCTGCTGGGCGCGGCGCTCGACAAGCTGGTGGAAGCCGGCTTGCTGCCGCCCGAGCGCCGGCCGGGTGCGGAGTACCTGGCGTGGTCGGCCGTGCACGGCCTGGCCATCCTGCTGATCGACGGCCCGCTGCGCAGCCGCGCCAAGGAGCAGGCAGAGATCCTCGGGCAGCGCTTGCTCGACATGGTCGAGAAGGGCCTGTAGCAGGATCGCGGCGAAAAAAATGCCACGATGGCGAGAACCATCGTGGCAGTGTAAGGAACCAGGAAGGGGGTCAACCTGGCTCAGTCGGGGCACCCGCGGGCCGGGTGCAAGAGGACTGTATTCCGTTGCTTCTCATCTGAATATCGGACATTTCTTAAATATGGCCCTGAATTGTCTCGATATACGCACGTCGATTGCTGCGCGTCATCAGGGCGCGGCCGCATTTCGAGGAATTGCGCAGCCTGCAGAACAGTCTAACTTGCTGTCAGGCAGCCGGACGCCGGCGCCACGGTGAGGAGCGGATCATGCGATATGGATTGGGAGCGGCCCTCTGTGTGGCGGTGCTGGCTGGCTGCGTCGCCTATCCCTATGCAGGCGACCCTTACTACCCCGCTTATCCGGCCTATCCGGTTTCCTCTGCCTACTACGACGGCTACCCGGCGCCGGCGTACTACCCGTACTACCGTCCCTGGCCCGGCTACGGTAGTTTCTATGGCAGCTTTACCTATATCCACGGCGGCGGTCACGGCAGACACGGCGGGCATCACTGGCATGGCGGTGGTGGCCGTGGGCACGGCGGCTGGCATGGGGGCGGGCGCGGCGGCAGGGGCCGATGAGCCTGCGTCGCTGTGATGGCAATGCGGCCTGCAGGGGATTACCATCCGCTCATGGAAGCCAACGGAGCCCCATCGCCATGACCAAGCCCGCAACGCAGAAGCACCAGACGCCAGCCTCCCGTGAACAGCAGCGGAAGGATGAACTGATCGAGCGCGAACTGGACGAGGCGCTGAAAGAGACGTTCCCGGCGAGCGACCCCGTGGCAGTTGATACCCATGCGCCGCGCAAACCCGGGCCGGAACCGAAACCGGCGAAGTAGGCGGGCAGGCTATGCCGAGGGGCGCGCAACGCGCCCGCGCGATCCGGCGTGCTATGGCAACTGGCGCAGCTGCCCGATCACCGACATCAGCCGTCCGTGCGCCACGATGACGCCGGACTCGTCCTGCAGGGCTTCCTGGTAACGCTTGCGGAAAGCCGGATCAGAACCGTCGCTGAACAGTCTTTCCGCCGCGCGTCCGACTGCACGGCAGGTTTCGTCGTGGTGTTCCTTGGCCTCCAGCTCTTCGTCTATCTCGATGATCAGGCGCGACAGCGGGTCAAGCCAGCGGAAGTAGTTGTCTTCAGTCACCAGTTGCACAAACAGGCCTGCCGGAATCGGGCCGTTCAGGCGCTCATACTGGGTCCTGTCGTAGCCGATGACTTCCTTGTGAACCTGCAGCAAGGCAGCTCGCAGGGCTTTCAGCCCCGAGCGCCGGGTTTCCTGGGTGGCGAGGAATTGTTCGTTGGGCATCCCCATCTCCGCGTTTCTACTTGTTCCGGTCCAGGCAGGTGGTGCGCAATTGCATCCCATGGGCCGCCGCTGCACATCGTGCCAGTGGCGATTGCCTGCCGGATTCTCCGGGCGCGGCCGGCCATGCCTGGCACTGTGCGGCGCGCTGCCAGTATAGGCACCCCCCGCAGCCCGAGCCAGCGCTGCCAGCTAGCGAAATACCCGTATTTGCGCCGGCTGCGCGGCATGATTGGCGCCAGTTGCAAGCCGCCCTCAGTCGCCTTCGGCGGGTTGCGGCGCTTGCGCCAGCAGGTCGGCAGCACGCGAGCGCCGCGCGTCCGCGGCGCGGAAGTAACGCACTACCGTCGACACGCTTGCGTGGCCGGTCATGGCCATGGTCTCGGCCAGCGGCACCTGTTGCGCAGCAGCCTCGGTGACAAAGCCCGAGCGCAGTGAATGCGCTGAGTAGTCGCCCTCCAGTCCCGCCAATGCGCAGCGCGTCTTGACGATGCGGCTTACCGCCGCATCGGACAAACCTTCTCCTACATGCCCACCGCGGCGGATGCGGCGAAACAGCGGCCCGCTGTTGATGCCGGCGGCAGCAAGCCATGCTTCCAGCGCCTGGCCGGCGGCACCGGTGACGGGCTTGGCGGTATCGGCGCGCTCGTTGCCTGACTGGTTGGTCTTGGACCAGCCCAGTGCGTAGACGAAATCACCGGGGCCAAGCCGGGTGAGGTGGTCGAGGGTCGCGCGCGCGACCTCAGAGCGGCGGCGCCCGCCACTAGCCCAGGCGAACAGCAGCAGCGCGCGGTCGCGCAGGCCGCGCAGCGAGTCATCGCAGGTATCGAGCAGGCGCAGCAACGGATCGCGGGTCAGCGCCGCCTTGCGCGCCTGCCGCTGTCCGCGTCGCGCATAGGCACGCCGGATGCCGGCCATCAGTTCGCGCACCGCAGCTTCGGCACAGGGGTTGGGCAGGGCCTGCAGGCGGTGGGCCTTGGCCAGTACCGCCAGCCGGTGCGTCAGCGTGGACAGCGCGGGCGGGCCGGGTCGTGCCTTGTATCCGTCAGCGACCAGCGCCTGGTCGATGGCCGCGGGCATCTCGCAGACAGGACCTTGCGGCGTCTGGCGCGTGGCGTGGTCGACGATGAACTGGATGACGACGGCAGGCGCGAGCGGGAGCCGCACAGGTTGCCGGTAGCGCAGGGCATACCAGGCAGACCAGTAGCGCAATGCGGACCGGTAGCTTGCCACCGTGTTTTGGGATTCGCCTTCGCGGCGCAAGGCATTGGCCGCTTGCTCGGCAAGAGGATCCAGTTCGGACGGACGAAGCGGCGCCGGTAGTTCGACATCGGATGCGATCGGTGGAAAGTAGGCCTCGTGGGCTTCTCTGATTTTTATCATATTAAATATGATGTATGCTGTAATATATCATACGAAAAAGACAAATAACAGCCGATAAGTCTCCATTATTGAGCCTTATTTGTCCTCTCACAGACTATTTGCCGGATCCCATCATGGAAACCCTCCGCAGCCGTGGCATTACCCGAGACGACGTCTGGCAGGCCGCCGACAGCCTGCTCAAGGCCGGCCAGCGGCCCACCATCGAACGCATCCGCCTGCACTTGGGGCGGGGCTCGCCCAATACGGTCAGCCCGCACCTGGACGCCTGGTTTGCGGCATTGGGTGGACGTATCCAGGATCCACAGGGCTTTGCGCCCGCACCCGGATGCCCGGAGCCAGTCACAGAGGCAGCGCGCTACCTGTGGGAAGCGGCGCTGCAGGTAGCCAAGGCTTCGGCCGAGGCCGCGCTGGTGCAGCGTGAGGCGGCGCTGGCCGAGGCCCGGGCGGCACTGGAGCAGGAGCGCGAAGCGCTGGCGCAGGAACGCCAGGTCATGCAGGCCCGACTGGAAGGGGCCGAGACGGCCATGGCGGAACTGACACGGGCCCGAGACGATGCCACGGAGCGCGCCATGCGTGCTGAAACAGCGGCCGCTGCCTTGCAGCAACAGACGGGGACCATGCGCGCAGAGTCGGCCGCGGCGCTGTCGGCACACAACGCCATACAGCAGGATTTCGCCGCGCAGCGGGCGGCGTGGGACCAGGAGCGGGAAACCGTGACCCAGCGCGCCGCCGCCAATGAGCGCCGCATGGCGCTGGAGCTGGACGCCGCGCGCGTGGCGGCCAGGGAAGCCCAGAAGCTGCTGGAAGCCGAGCGCAAGGCGGCCGTTGAGCGGCTGACGCGTGCCGCCGAGGCTGCGTCGCGCCAGGGCAGCGAGATGACCCGCCTTGGCCAGGCGCTCGCGGTGCTGGAAGAACGGGTGCGGCAGCGGGAAAGCCTGCTGGCCGAGTACCGCGACCAGGCGGATGCCGCAACCACGGCCAGCGCCGGCCCCGCCAATCCGGCAGTCCGCCGCACACGGCCGGCCCGCGCTGCGCTGGCCGCCGGCAAGGGCAGTCGGCGGCGCACGCGAGGCTTATAGTGCACCTGGTGCAGTGCCAATTCAGGGATGCATGGCGGGTGCCCAGGTGGCTTTTGTCAATTGAGCTATACTGAATGCTCATTTGATGAGGTCTGCCATGCCGCTCACGCTCACTCCCGAAGGCCGCTATCCGCTGGCTCATGAACGCCCGGCTCCGCCCGAGCTGAGCGTCAACAACTACGTCGCCGTCTATGAGGCCAGCCTGTCGACGCAAGGCGCCATGTCGGTCATCCGCGCGATTCGCGAAGGTGTGCCGGCTTCAGACCTGACCCGCCTGGCCGAATCCATGGGCACGACCAAGGAGCAGCTGATCAAGACACTGGACTTGCCGCGCGCCACCGTGGACCGCAAGGCACGGGCGCACCAGAACCTGTCGAGCGAGCAGAGCGAGCGTGTGCTGGGCATGGCCCGGCTGGTCGGGCAGGTCCAGGCGCTGGTGGAAAGCTCGGGCGATCCGCGCGGTTTCAGCGCGGCACAGTGGGTGGCGCAGTGGCTCGAGCAGCCGTCGCCGGCGCTGGGCGGGCGCCGCCCCGCTGAGCTGATGGATACGCTCGCCGGCCAGCGCATCGTTTCCGACCTGGTCGCCAGGATGCAGAGCGGGGCGTACGCGTGAGGCCAGCCTGGCGGATCGCGACCGACACCCCGGACTACACCGCGGACGATGCCAGCGGCGCCGGCGCCAAGGCCACCGGCGGGCGCTGGAACCGGCAGGGCACGCCCTTGATCTATGCAGCGTCCAGCATCGCGCTGGCTTGCCTGGAAACGCTGGTCCACCTGGGCGCGGGCGGGCTGCCGCTGAACCGCTACCTGGTCCGGATCGACATTCCCGATGAGCTATGGGCGGCCGCGCAGCAACTGAGCGCCGACACCGCCCCCGTTGGCTGGGATGCCATTCCCGCCGGCAAGACCAGCCTCGACACCGGCCAAGCCTGGACCGCCGCGGGCACCAGCGCCTTGCTGCTGGTGCCTTCCATCGTCATCCCCGAAGAGCACAACGTGCTGGTCAACCCGGCACACCCAGACGCCGCGCGGCTGGCCTACGTCAAGCTGCGCCGCTGGCAGTACGACGCGCGTCTGGTCTGAGGCTCAGGCCGTGGCGCCGGCGCGCAGCATGTGCTTCTGGATCTTGCCGCTGGTGGTCTTGGGCAATGCGTCCAGGAAGTGATAGCGGCGCGGGCGCTTGTAGGCTGCCAGCCGGTCACCCTGCAGCAGGAAGGCGTCGAGCTGCGCCGCGCTGACCGGTGCGTCGCCCCGCGTCACCACATAGGCGCCAACGACCTGGCCCCAGGTCGGATCGGGTTCGCCCAGCACGGCTACCTCCAGCACGGCCGGGTGTTCGATCAGGGCGTCTTCCACCTCGCGCGGATAGACGTTTTCCGCGCCGGAATTGATCATGTAGTCGATGCGGTCGCGGATCCACAGATAGCCGTCCGCATCCAGGCTGCCGAGGTCGCCGGTGTGGTACCAGCCGTGCGCCAGCGCGCGCGCATTGGCATCCGGGCGGTTCAGGTAGCCCTGCATCATGCACGGGCCACGCACCAGCACTTCGCCGACTTCGCCCGGCGCGCACGGCTGCAAGGGGGCGGTCGGTTCGCCGTCGTCGCGCAGCCTGGCCACCACCAGTTCATGGCCGAGCGCGGGCAGGCCTGCCGAGCCGGCGTGGCTCAGCTGCTCATGCGGGTGAAGCACCGACATGCACGGGCCCATTTCCGTGGTGCCATACACCTGCACCAGCCCGGCGCCGATCTTGCGGTCCCATTCGCGGATCAGGTGCGGCGCCATCGACGCGCCGCCGTATTCCACCAGCCGCAGCGAAGACACGTCGCGCGCGTCGGCATCCGGATGGTTCAGCAGCATGCCCACCATGGTCGGCGCGGCAAAGAAATGCGTGACGCGCTCGCTTTCCACCAGTTGCCAGGCCTCGCCCGCGTCGAAGCGGCGCTGCAGTACCTGCGTCGCGCCAACCTGCAGCCGCGGCAGGAAGCTGGTGTGCAGCTCGGCAGTATGGTTCAGCGGCGCCACCGACAGGCCCACGTCCTCGCGCGACAGCGTCATGGCCTGGTGCATCATCGCGTTGTGCTGCAGCTTGCTGCGATGGGTGTGGACCACGCCCTTGGGGCGGCCGGTGGTGCCGCTGGTGTACATCAGGATGCAGGGGTCGTCTTCATGGACCGTCACCGCGGGCGGCGTGGCCGGCTGGCCCGCGGCCAGCGTGTCGAGCCGATGCGTGGCGAAGGCGGGCGCGGCATCGGGGTCGGCATAGATGCGCAGCGCGGTGCCGGGGGCCAGTTCGGCCGCCCTCTCCACCACGCCCGCGCCTTCCTGTTCGAACAGCACTGCCTTGGCGCCGCCATCGTTCAGGATGTAGGCCAGTTCCTGCGCAGCCAGGCGGTAGTTGACCGGGTTGTAGACCGCGCCGATGCGCGCAGTGGCCAGCAGCGTAAAGACGAAGGCCGGGGTGTTGTAGAGGAAGGCCGCGACCACGTCGCCCTTGCCGATCCCCAGCGACTGCAGCGCGTGCGCGTGGCGGTTGACCTCGGCATCGAGCTCCGCATACGTCCACGCGCGTCGACCGGCACCGATGCCGCTGACCAGCGCGGTCTTGCGCGGCAGGTAGCGCGCGGGCCAGGAGAGGGTGTCGCCAAGGGTGGTGCCGCGGGTCAAGGTTGTGCTCCGGTCGTGGTCCGCTGCCGGCGAGCCGGCAGGTGGTTGTTGTCTTGTAAGCCGGACAATATAGAGCGGCGGGTGGGGCACATGGAAATAACGTTTTGCTCTTTCCTTATGCCGGAGCGGCCGTCACGCGATAACGCCCTTGCGGGATACTGTATATTCATACAGTTATCGCCGCGCCCCGTTCCTGTGTCCGCCGTCCCGCCACGCATTCCAGCCCCGCCTGCCACGTCAGCCGCTCCGGCCTACGTGGTGGCCGTGCGTGCGCTGTGCGAGTTCATCGCCAAGGCGGGTGACCTGGACCTGCGCTTCGTGCCGACGCCATCGGCGCAGGAAGGCATGGCCGGGCATGCCGTAGTGACCAGCCGGCGCGCGGAGGGCTACCAGGCCGAGGTGGCGCTTGCCGCCGATTTTGGCCCCTTGCATGTGCGCGGCCGCGCCGACGGCTACGATCCCGCGGCCAACCGGCTGGAAGAAATCAAGACCGTGCGCGGCGATGCCGCCGTGCCGGACAACCACCGCCACCTGCACTGGGCGCAGGCCAAGGTCTACGGCTGCCTGCTATGCCGCAAGCTGGGGCTGCCCGGGCTGGAGATCGCGGTGGTCTATTTCGACATCGTCAGCCAGCGCGAGCACCCGGTCGCGGAGCACTTCACCGCGCAGGCGCTTGAAGCCTTCTTCGTGCAGACCTGCGAGCAGTTCCTGCACTGGGCGCAGGCGGAGCTGGCCCACCGGCAGGCGCGCGATGGCGCGCTCGCGCAGCTGGCCTTTCCGCACCAGGGTTTCCGCCCGGGCCAGCGCGAACTGGCGCAGGCGGTCTATAACGCCAACCGCGCGGGCCGCCACCTGCTGGCGCAGGCGCCCACCGGCATCGGCAAGTCGGTCGGTACATTGTTTCCGGTGCTCAAGGCCATGCCGGGGCAGGGCATCGACAAGGTGTACTTCCTGTCGGCCCGCTCCACCGGGCGCGGGGTGGCGCTGCACGCCACCAATGCGCTGCGCGGCCACGGCGCGCAGCCGCTGCATGTGCTGGAGCTGGTGGCCCGCGACAAGGCCTGTGAGCATCCGGAACTGGCCTGCCATGGCGAGTCCTGCCCGCTGGCGCGTGGCTTCTATGACCGCCTGCCGGCAGCACGCGAAGCGGCGCGCGGCGTGCCGGTGCGCGACCGCGCCGCGGTACGCACGCTGGCGCTGGCACACGGGATCTGCCCTTACTACCTGTCGCAGGAGCTGGTGCGCTGGAGCGACGTGGTGGTGGCCGACTACAACTACTACTTCGACCGCAGCGCGTTGCTGTATGCGCTGACCGCGGCCAATGGCTGGCGCGCGAGCGTGCTGGTGGACGAGGCCCACAACCTGGTCGAGCGCGGCCGCGCCATGTACACCGCGGAACTCGACCCCCAATCGCTGCGCGAGGTGCGCCGCGGTGCGCCGGCCATTGTGCGCAAGCCATTGACGCGGCTGGCCCGGCAATGGAGTGCGCTGGCGCGCCAGAGTGACGACGCGTATGAAGTCCTGCCCGAAGTGCCCGCCGCCTTGCGCCGCGCGCTGGACGAATGCTGCGCGGCGGCACTGGCGCATATGACCGAGCATCCAGGCGCGCAGGATCCGGCGCTGCAGCGCTTCTATTTCGATGCGCTGCATTTTGGACGCCTCGCCGAGCAGCTCGATGCGCATTCGCTGTTCGATATCCAGCGCGTGCCGCGCAGCGGCCGCGGCCACCATGCGCGGCTGTGCCTGCGCAATGTCATCCCGGCCCCGTTCCTGCGCCCGCGCTTTGCCGCCGCGCATTCGGTCACGCTGTTCTCCGCGACCCTCGATCCCGCCGCCTATTACCTCGATACGCTGGGTTTGCCTGCCGATTGCGCGCGGGTGCAAGTGCCATCGCCGTTCCGGGCGGAGCAACTGTCAGTGCGGATTGCAGCGCGCATCTCCACCCGCTATGCGCGGCGCGAACAATCGCTGCCGGCCATCGTCGCGCTGATGGCCGGCCAGTTCCGCGCGCGGCGCGGCAACTACCTGGCGTTCTTCAGCAGCCACGAGTACCTGCAGCAAGCCGTGGCCCGCTTTGCCCAGTCTCACCCGGATATTCCGCATTGGGTGCAGTCGCGGGGCATGGACGAAGCCGCGCAGGCGGCGTTCCTGGATACGTTTGCGGAAGGCGGCGAGGGCATCGGTTTTGCGGTGCTCGGCGGCGCCTTTGCCGAAGGCGTGGACCTGCCCGGCGAGCGCCTGATCGGCGCCTTTGTTGCCACGCTGGGGCTGCCACAGTTCAACGCGGTCAACGAGCAGTTCCGCGCGCGCATGCAGCAGGCGTTCGGGCAGGGCTATGCCTATGCCTACCTGTATCCCGGGCTGCGCAAGGTGGTGCAGGCGGCGGGCCGGGTCATCCGCACGCAGCAGGACCAGGGCGTGGTCTACCTGATCGACGACCGCTTCGCCGCGGCCGAGGTGCGCGAACTGCTGCCGGCATGGTGGGAAATCGCCACGGCGGCGTAGAAATTACACAGCCGGGCCGGTCTGGGGCATCCTCTTTGCGCGGTGCCTGCCCGGAGTCGCCGCTGGAACGAATCTGGCAGGCATGCGGATGTCATCAGCCAGCTGTCGCGAAAGGACCAGATCCATGCCCATGACCCAACAATACGCGGCCACCGAGCCGACCCGCACGGAAGTGGATGCGCTGCCGGGCGCCACCGTGCTGGAATTCGGCGCCCCGTGGTGCGGCTACTGCCAGCGCGCCCAGCCGGCGCTGGCCGAGGCCTTTGCCGTGCATCCGGCGTTGCGCCATCTCAAGATCGAGGACGGCAGCGGGCGCCGGCTCGGCCGGTCGTTTCACATCAAGCTGTGGCCGACGCTGGTGTTCCTGCGCGACGGCCAGGAAGTGGCGCGGCTGGTGCGCCCGACCGAGTCCGACCCGATCCGCGAGGCCATGCGCCGCATTGCGTAGCCCGGCCGCGCGCTGCCTTATTTGGCGAACACCTGTCTCAGGTCGCCAAAGGCCTTGAACTCCAGCGCATTGCCCGACGGATCCAGGAAGAACATGGTGGCCTGCTCGCCAACCTGGCCCTTGAAGCGCACATGCGGCTCGATCACGAACTGCGTGCCCGCCGCGCGCAGCCGCTCGGCCAGGGCCTCCCATTCGGCCATCGGCAGGATCGCGCCGAAGTGCCGCACCGGCACGTCATCGCCATCAACGGCGCTGGTGGCGCGGTGTCCGCACTCCTCGGGCGACAGGTGCGCCACCACCTGGTGGCCATAGAAATTGAAGTCCACCCAGGCCTCGGAACTGCGCCCTTCGGGGCAGCCAAGCAAGTCGCCATAGAAGCGCCTTGCCTCGGCCAGGTCGCGCACGGGGAAAGCCAGGTGGAACAGGGGGATAGAGGAAGTCGCGCTCATGCGGGGGGCCTTTGTCGGGTGTCGGTATGCGGGCAGGCGTTGGCCAGCGCGTTGATTGTAGCCAGCACAACCCGTAATATGAAGCGAATCATTTTTGCCCTGAGCATCAGACTTTTCGATAGATGATCCGCTACTTCCAGACCTTCCTGGTGGCCGCCGAAACCGGCTCGTTCTCCGCCGCCGCGGCGCGGCTGGCGCTGACGCAGTCGGCCGTCAGCACGCAGATCCGGCGGCTGGAAGAGGACCTGGACTGCGTACTCTTCGATCGCACCGGCAAGTCGGTCGCGCTCAGCGAAGCCGGGCGCCGGCTGGTGCCGGAGGCGCGGCGCTTTGTCGAGCTCTATGCCGCGATGAAGGACCGCGCCGGCCCGCACGCCGACGCCGCGCCGGTGGAGCTGGGCGCGGTGTCCACGGTCCAGGCCACCTTGCTGGCCGATGCGATGCGGCATTTCCGGGGGCGGTTTCCGGACTCGCACGTCAACGTGGTGCCGGGCATGTCCACCCAGCTGCTGACGCAGGTGGATGCGCGCGAGCTGGATATCGCCGTGCTGATCCGGCCGCGGCTGGGCTTTCCGCCGGACCTCAAGTGGGTGCCGCTGGTGCGCGAGGGCTTTGTCGGCATCGGTCCCGCCGGCGCGCCTGCAGACCTGCGCGCGCTGCTGGAGACGCTTCCGTTCATTCGCTACAACCGCCACAGCACCGGCGGGCAGCTGGTGGACGGCTACCTGAAGCGGCAGCGGCTATGGGTCAGGGAAGGGATGGAGCTGGATGAGCCTGCCGTGATCCTGCAGATGGTGGCAGCTGGCCTGGGTTGCGCCATCATCCCGTCCGAACTGGTGCCATTGCAGCAGTCCGCGGGCGTGGTGCAGGCGCCATTGCCGGGCGGGCCGCTCTATCGCGATGTGGGCGTGCTAGTGCGCGAATCGGCACTGCGCCGCGCGCCGGTGGCGGCGCTGATCGATGCCTTTGTGGCTGCCAGCGCGCGCTGGCAGCCTGTCGTGGCGTAAGACCGGACGACTCAGCGGCTGCCGGGCAGGACCAACGTGACCAGCACCGAGGCATCGGAAATGGCGGTGACGTCGTAGCGCACGCTCGGCCCGAGGTAGAGCAGGTCGCCCTGGTGCAGCTGGCGCTCGGCGCCGTCCACCCGCACGCGCACCTCGCCCTCCAGGCATTGCACGGTCATCGGGCCATCCACCGCATGGGGCGGCACATGCTTGCCCGCCTTCAGCACCAGCCGCATCACTTCCAGCGGGCCTTCCTTGAACAAGGCCTGGGTCGCGGTCTGGTCCAGCCGTGTGCCTAGTGGCAGCACGCTGGCGATCTGTCCGGATGCAAGATGGGGAAGGGACATGCGCGGCTCCTCGCTCTTCTGGTGGGGTGGCTTGTCAGGCACGGCCGGCGCCTGGCGGCGGCACGCCTTCTCAATCTAGCACCGGAGCGCACACCTCAGTAGTACTCAGCGTGATGTAACCGGCGAAGGCGCCGACGCGGCAACGTCCACTTGTGCGCAAGGCGTGGCATTGCGAGCTTGTGCGGTGCGCTCGGCTGAGGTCCTGGCAGCGGCGCGGCCGCGCTCGATCACAGCCCAGTCAGGACCGGCGGCAGGGGAAAAGATGCGGCCAGGGCGCCAAGGCCGAGCAGCGCGAACAGGATGGTTTTCATGAGGGAGGTCTTCAGGAGCAACGGGAGAAGAGACGGGGCCTT
>NZ_JFJW01000116.1:34663-37903 GCF_000611125.1 Cupriavidus sp. SK-4 | reverse complement strand
CCCTCCCCCCCCGTCGACACGCCACGGCGGCTGCCGTGGCGCGAGCAGGCGCCGGTCAGGCGGCAGCCGAAACGCGCGAGCCGCTATGGGCCGGCGGTGCCGACACGCCGCTGTGGTCCATGCCCGCCACTTCCATGCCGGCGGCAGCGCGGTTGGCGCCGTCGGTGAACGGGTCGCGCTTGCCGTTGTGCAGGTTGTAGCCGTAGCGGTCGGCGGCAACGCCGCGATCGTTCAGGCCTTGCGCCATGGCAGGGCTGGCCAGTGCGGCGGCACCGAGTGCCGCGATCGAGAGGGTCGTGGCAAGGAGGGCTTTGAGAGCGTTTTTATGCATGTCTGCTGTTTTTGGGTAGGTGGACGGCATGGCCCGCGAGGGGCCGCGCGGGGATGGCGGATCTGCCTCCCGCGCCGTCAGGGTTCGCCTTTTGGGCGGTGCCGTCGCGTGGGAAGCGTGCGGCACAGGAAGAAGTTTAGTCAGGTCGATGCATTCTTGTGATGATTTAAACGTCGAAATATCAGTCGTTTTTTTCATCGTCTGTTGCAGTGGCGGCAGCCACCTCGCGGCCGGCCTGCCACCCCCCGCCGAGCGCGAGGAACAGGTCGACCTGGCGCGCGGCGACATGGCCTTCGGACGCAGCCAGTGCGGCCTCTGCATCGGCCAGCGTGCGCTCGGCGTCCAGGTGCGCCAGGTACGGGATGCGCCCCGCCTGGTGCAGGCGGCGCTGCAGCCGAGCAGCCTCGGCGGCTTGTTCGCGCGCCGCGTACAGGGCTTCGTGCCGTTCCAGTTCACGCGTGTAGGCCGACAACGCCGTTTCGGTTTCCTTCAATGCGCGCAGCACCGTGCCATCAAAGCGTGCCAGGGCGGCGTCGGCCGCGGCTTCACGCCCGTGGATGCGATGGCGCACGCCGTTGGTCGGCAGCGACCAGCTCAGCAGCGGCCCCACGCTCCAGCGCGCCGTCGGGCCGCTGCCAAGGTGGCTCAGCACGCCGGTCAGCCCGGCGCTGGCGCCGATGCGGATCGATGGATACAGGTCCGCCGTGGCCACGCCGATGCGAGCGGTGGCCGCGGCCAGTTCGCGTTCCGCCTGGCGGATATCGGGCCGGCGCCTGAGCAGTGCGGCGCCGTCGCCGACAGGCAGCGGGCTACGCAGCGTCGGTTCCGCATGGCAGTCCACCTCGCCCTGTGTCAGTGCCGCAGGCGGCTTGCCCAGCAGCAGCGCCAGCCGGTGGCGTGCGGCGCTACGCGCGGCTTCCAGCGTTGGCAAGGCAGCGCGTAGCGCTTCGGTGCGGGCGCGCTCGCGCGCTATGTCGGCGGGTTCGCCGCGGCCGGCGGCGACCAGGCGGCCGGTGGCGTCCAGCGTGCGTTGCTGTACCGCGAGCTGCTGCGTGGCGGCGGCCAGTTCATGCGAGGCCGCGCAGCCCTGCACGTAGGCGCGCACGGTCTGTGCTGCCACGGTGACTCGCACCATGTCGAGCGTGGCCTCGCTGGCTTCTGCGCCGGCCAGCGCGGCCTCGTCGGCGCGGGCGAGCTTGCCGAAGAAGTCGATCAGGTAGGACACGCCGAAACCGAAGTCGCCCAGGTTGAATACCGGTGGCTTGGTGGTCTGCAGGAAGCTCTCGCCCGACAGCTGCGCGCGCGATACGCTGGCGCTGGCGCCGCCCTGGGGCAGGTACTCGGACTCCACCTCGTGCAGCTGCGCCACCGCGCGGCGCAGGTTGGAGCTGGCGGCGCGGATGTCGGTGTTGGCGGCCAGCGCCTGTTCGACCAGCCGGTCGAGCAGCGCGTCGTCATAGAGCCGCCACCAGTCGTCGGGCACGGGCGTGATGGCCACGCCGTGCGCTTCGGCGCCCTGCAGCGGGCCGTTGGCGGCGGCCGCGCGCACCGCCGCATGATCGGGCACGCGATAGTCCGGGCCCACGGTGGTGCAGGCGCATAGGCAGGCGGCGGCGCACGCCAGCCAGGGATGGCGCCGCCTCACGACCGGGGTCCCGTGCGGCGGCCGGCGTCATCGTCGCGCCTGGCTTCGCGCACGGCCACCGTGGCGGTGCGGCCGGAAACCAGGCGCACATCCGCTGGCACGTCCTCCAGCACGATGCGCACCGGCACGCGCTGTGCCAGCCGCACCCAGTTGAAGGTCGGGTTAACGTTGGGCAGCAGATTCGAGCCCGCGCTGCGGTCGCGGTCCTCGATGCCGGCGGCGATGCTCTGCACGTGCCCGCGCAGGTGCCGGGGCTCGCCCATGATATGCACGTCGACCGGGCTGCCGATGCGGATCCGGTGCAGCTTGGTTTCCTCGAAATAGCCTTCCACGTGGAAGGACCCGGCGTCGACCATCGACAGCACCGGACGGCCAGTCGAGACATAGTCGCCCAGGCGCGGCAGCCGGTCGTTGAGGTAGCCCGCTACCGGGCTGCGCACGCTGGTGCGTTCCAGGTTCAGCCGGGCCAGCCGCACCGCGGCTTCGGCCTGCGCCAGCGCGGCTTCGCCTTGCTCTACGCGGGCACGCCCCTGTTCCGCGACTTCGGCGGCAACCAGGCCGACCAGGTCATGGTTGCGCGCAGCTTCGCGCCGCGCCTGCGCCAGCGCGGCGCGCTGGGTCGCTACCGTGGCCAGCGCCTGCTGCAGGGCCAGCGCATAGCGGTCGCGGTCGATCTCGAACAGGACTTCGCCTCGCTGCACATGCTGGTTGTCGCGCGCCAGCACGCGTGTGACCAGCCCGGACACATCGGGCGCCACCTGGATGATGTCGGCGCGCACGTGTCCGTCGCGGGTCCATGGCGCGGCCGTGTAGTAGTCCCACAGGTGGCGCAGCACCAGCAGGGCGGCGATAGCGGCCAGCAGCGTTGGCAGCAAGGGAAGCAGGGGGCGGAGTCGGAAGGTCATGACGGCAGTCCCGGCACCGCGACAAAGACTGCGGCCACGGCGCCAAGGACGATCACATAAAGGGAAAGGTTGAACAGCGAGCGGTGCCAGATATGCCGGTACCAGCCTAGCGCGGCCAGCACCATGCGGATCGCGGTGGTGACGGCGAAGGCCAGCACCATCAGCACCAGCACGCCTGGCACGAACACGCCATAGAGGTCGATTTCACTGAGCATTCGGTGGCTGCGGAAAGTTAGGGAGATCAGCGGGACAGGGCAGCCGCCGGGCCAGGCAGCAGCGTGACCCGCAGCACCACCAGCGCGCCGAGCGTGCCGCGGTGGTCGGAGCGGCCACCAGCGGGCAACGCGGCCACGCCGGCA
>NZ_JFJW01000116.1:0-34651 GCF_000611125.1 Cupriavidus sp. SK-4 | reverse complement strand
GCAAGGGCATCGGCCACCCAGGCGGCCAGCCCCGCCGGCGCCGGCACGGCATGGCCCGCGCGCAGCCGCGCACGGAAATGCCGCGCCACCGCGGCCAGCACGCGGCGCACCGGCTTGCGCGCCGCGGGCGGCAAGGCCGGCAGCGCCTTCTGCAGCGCCAGCGCGCAGTAGCCGACTTGCAGCGCATGAAAGCCATCGGACGACAAGGGATCGCCGGCAGCCCCCAGCCGCGGCACCAGCTGGCCGAGCCGGTCAAGCATGCGCGCGCCCAGCCGCGCATCACCATCGCTCGCGCGCAGCGTGGCAGCCTGGGCCAGGTCCTGCCAGCTGGCGCGCACCAGCCGGTGCGCCGCCGCGCGCGCGCCGAACGGGCGTACCGCCATCGACCACAGCGGCGCGAACAGCATTGCCGCGGCGCTGGCCAGGCAGGTATTGAAGGTGCCGAGGAAATCCGCATCGAACACGGCCTGCACGTTGGCGAACGACGCCGTGTTCACCGACAGCAGCATCGCGATCAGCTGGAAGCCCGGGCGCGCGATCAGCAGGCCGATACCGAGGTAGGGCAGCGCCAGCATCGCGGCCAGCGCTTCAAAGGTGTGCGCGTGCGGCACCACCAGGAACAGGTAGCCGGACGACACCAGCAGGCAGATCGTGCTCCAGCGCAGGAAGGCACCGGCCATGCGGCGCGGCTCGTCGATGGCCGCAAAGAAGCAGCAGGCGATCGATGCCACCGCGACCGCGCCGGCGCCGTCCTCCCAGCCCGAGAAGATCCACAGCAGCCCCGCGCAGAAGACGGCCAGGCCGCTGGACACGGCGCCGAACAGCAGCATGCCGTGGTCGTGGTGATGGCCAGCAGCCTCCGGGGCCGGGTCGCCGTGTAGCAGCGGCGCGCCGGCGCTGCGGTCGCCAATGCCTTGCTGCAGGGCCCGGCATTCAGCGTACAGGGTGCCCAGGCGCTGCAGCTGGTCCGCCGCCGTGGCGGCGAGGCCGGCTTGCCAGTCGACATCGCCCGCGCGGCCATCGGCAGGCCAGCCGCCCGTGGCGACCGGGGGCGGCGTGGCAGCATCGGCCGCCAGCCAGGCGGTCGTCGCAGCCAGGGCTTCGCGCAGAGGCAGCGGCACGCCGTCCGGATGGCTGCGCAGCGCCTGCAGCACGCTTTCCAGCGACGACAGCAGCGGCATCAGCATGGTCATGCGCTGGCGCTGCGCGCGGGCATGGCGCAGCGTGTGGCTGCCCTCGGTGTCATAGGCCAGCTGGCTGACCAGCTGGTCCAGCGCCAGGATGTCGGCGGCGAGCCGGTGGCGGCTGTCGTCGGCGCGCGGGCTGCCGGTGAGGATGTCCGATGCCCAGGCCGCCGCGTCGGCCAGCCAGTTGGCTGCGCGGGACCGCAGCGCGGGCGCCACCTTGGCCGGGAAGACGACCGAGCCCACCAGCCCGGCGCAGACGATGCCGATCACGATTTCCTCGATCCGGGCCACGGCAATATCGAAGATCTGCGCCGGCGCGCTGACGGCCGGCAGTGCGACGATCGGCAGGGTGTAGGCCGCCAGCAGGTACACGTAGCTGCGCGGCGTGCGCTGCAGCAGCGACAGGTACACCAGCACGGTGATCCACAGTGCGATCGCACCCATCAGCACGATCGGCATGTTGACCAGCTGCGGCACCGTGGCCACCGCGGCGGTGGCGCCCAGCATCGTACCGGCCACGCGGTAGGCCGCCTTGGAACGGGTGGCGCCGGTCAGGGGATGGGAAACAAAGTACACCGTCGCCATGGCCCAGTACGGCCGCGGCAGGCCCATTGCCAGCGCGATATAGAGCGCCAGCATCGCGGCGGCGAATGCCTTCAGCGAGAACAGCCACTGTCGTGCATTCGGCCAGCTAGCCATGGAGCGGGGTCTTCAGGAGGAGTTGAGGGCACACCGCGGTCTGCCGCTCCACGCTTCATTGGCGGCGCAGTTGGGCGGGGGGCGATGTGTGGAAGCGAAGTGTAGCCAAACCTTTCGCATTCCATTCATGATTTAATATTGGCCTTTCCATTCATTTTGTTCATGGGTAGCGAAAGCCGCCTGCCGGCAGCCAGCTCGCCGTCCCTCAGCACCATGCCCATCGATATCCGCGCGCTGCGCTATTTCGTCGAGACTGCCCGGCTGCGCAGCTTTACCCAGGCCGCGGCCTCGCTGTTCGTCACCCAGTCGACCATCAGCAAGATGGTCAAGCAACTCGAGGACGAGGTCGGCCAGCCGCTGCTGATCCGTGAAGGCAAGAGCGTGCGGCTGACCGACGTGGGCCGCGTGGTCTACGAGCGCGGGCAGGAGGCGCTGGGCGTGGTGCACCGGCTCACGCTGGAGGTGTCCGACCTGTCCTCGCTGGGCCGGGGGCAGCTGACGGTGGGGATCCCGCCGATGGTCAACCTGTTCTTTTCACCGGCAGTCAGCGCCTTCCGGCAGCGCTATCCCAACCTGTCGCTGACGCTGGACGAGCACGGCGGCCAGGTGGTGGAGCAACTTGTGGCAAGCGGCGAGCTGGAGGTCGGCGCCACGGTGCTGCCGGGCGACAGCGGCCTGGCGCTGGAAACGCGCCAGTTCGGCCGCTACCCGATCTGGGCCGTGGGGCCGCGCAAGGCCACTTGGGCGCGCGGGCGCACCGTCACGCTGGCGGCGCTGCGCGATGAGCCGCTGGTGATGCTGACCGATGACTTCTCGCTGACGCGCATGCTGCGGCAGGCGTTTCTGGAAGCACGCATCGAGCCGCGCGTGGTGGCGCGCAGCGGGCACTGGGATTTCCTGGCGTCGATGGCGGCGGCGGGGCTGGGCACTACCTTCCTGCCGCAGCCGCTGGCTGAGCGCCTGCAGGGCCAGGACACACTGGCCATGGCGCGGCTGACTGCGCCGGCAATGGACTGGACCATGGCGCATATCTGGTCGCCAGGACGCTACCTGTCGCATGCGGCGCGGGCATGGCTGGCGGTATGCGATGAGGTGCTGGGGGGCGGAAAGGGATCTTGAACCGGCGCGCTTGCGGCGGCCTCACTTCTTCAGGCACTGGTCCGGCGGGATATCGAGCAAGACCAGCGATTTCTGCCCGGCCACGTAGTGGTAGCGCAGCCTGACCCCCAGCTTGCCGAGCACCGGCACATCCGGGTTGCGGCAGATGCCGCGCTCCAGGATAGGCTTGGCCGTCGCCATGAACTCGCGGGTATCGTCACGCGCCGCATCCACCCCCGAAACCTTCAGCTGGAACTCGACAATCTTGCCCGGCCGCGTCATGCAGCCGTCGAAGCGGGTGGTGTCGTCCAGGTCGACCGGACCGGCGCGCATCAGTTCCTGGCAGGCCATGCGCAGCTCACGGTCGACATCGCCCGCGGTCAGGCGGGTCACGCCGTTCATGCCCGTAGGCTTGCCGCGCACCGTGCCCAGCAGCAGCGTGGCCAGCCCGGACAGTTGCGGGGACGGCGCAGACGGGGCAGCCACCGTGGCGGAAACGGCAAGTGGCCCGGCCAGCAGGGACAGGCCCAGGCATACAGCGGCATTGCGCAAAGGATGGCGATCGGGGACGGCGGGGGCAGCAGGGGCAGGGCGCATGACGCAACGGGAACAGGATTGCTTGGGGTTCGCGCTGCTACTTTAGCCTTGGCGCCTCGCCGCCGTTGTCAGGCGTTGTCCTACGGCGCAACGGTGGCTTGCCCTGGCGGCCGCGGCATGCCAGTGAACGGGGAGCGTAGAATCCGAGTCCCCAAGACCTGATCGAAGTCCTGAGTCCCGCCATGTCCGTGCAGATCCGCCCAGAAACACCGTCCGACACCGACGCCATCGCCCGGCTGACCACCGCCGCCTTCCTGACGGCGCCGCACACCACCCATACCGAGGCGTTCGTCGTCAATGCGCTGCGCCGCGCCGGCAAGTTGACGGTGTCGCTGGTGGCACAGGCCGGCGACAGGCTGGTGGGACACGTGGCGATTTCGCCGGTAACGGTCTCGTCCGGCGCGGCAGGCTGGTACGGACTGGGCCCGATCTCGGTGGCACCGGACCTGCAGGGGCAGGGCATCGGCTCGCAACTGATGCGCGCGTCGCTGGACCAACTGCGCAGCCTTGGCGCCGCCGGCTGCGTGCTGCTGGGCGATCCCGGCTACTACGGCCGCTTCGGCTTTGCCGCTCGGCCCGGGCTGGTGCTGGACGGCGTGCCGCCCGAGTACTTCCAGGCACTGGCGTTCGATGGCGGCTATCCGGCGGGCAGCGTGCAATACCACGACGCCTTCAACGCCACCGCCTGACGGGCGGGCGTTCAGAGCTCCAGCACCAGCCGGCCGCCGCCACAGGCGCGCGAGCAGCACGCCATCATGCGCTGGTTGGCTTCGCGCTCGCTGCGCGTGAGCACCACGTCGCGATGGTCGACCTGGCCGGCCAGCACGCGCACCTCGCAGGACCCACACAGGCCTTCCTCGCAATCGCTCTGCACGTCGATATTGGCGCCGCGCAGCGCGCTCAGCAGGGTCTGGCCGGCTGGGACTTCCATGACCAGGCCGGAGTCCTTCAGCTCGACGGTAAAGGGCTGTTCCTTCGACGCATCCAGCGTGCCCAGCTTCGATACGAAGTGCTCCACGCGCAGCGCATCTTCCGGCCACGCCACGCAGCACTCGGCCAGCGCATCCAGCATGCGCTGCGGGCCGCAGGCGTAGACCTAGGTGCGGGGGTCCGGCTGCGCCAGCAGCTTGCCGAAGTCGGCGCGCTGGCCTTCATCGCTGGCGTGGACTTGCAGCCGCGCACCGTGCAGGGCCTGCAGTTCATCCAGCATCGCCATGGCCTGGCGCGAACGGCCGCAGTAGTGGAATTCGTAGTCGATGCCAAGCGCACGGGCGCGCCGCGCCATCGCGCTGACCGGCGTGATGCCGATGCCGCCGGCGATAAAGATGGCGCGCTTGCAGTTTTCATCGAAACGGAAGTGGTTGCGCGGCCCGCGGATGCGCAGGCGGTCGCCGGCCTGGACGCTGCCATGCACCCAGGCCGAGCCGCCGCGGCTGTCGGGGTCGCGCAGCACGGCAATTTCCAGCGCCGCGGCATCGTCCGGATCGCCGCAAAGCGAATACTGGCGCGACAGCCCGGTATCGCCGCATTCCACGTCGATATGCGAGCCCGGCGCCCAGCGCGGCAGCGGCTTGCCGCCGGGCGCCGCCAGCCGCAGCCGGAGCACGCCGTCAGCGGCTGGCGTGACGCGCTCGACCACCACCGTGCGGGCGATGGTGTGCGTGGACGGCTCGCCGATGCGCACCGGCTGGTGCACCTCGAGCAAGGCCGGGTCGCGGCGCTCAGGGTTCTGCGCGGGGTCCCATTCGACCAGCAGGTGCTCAGGGCCGCGGAACGAGGTGTTGGGCACGTAGGTGAAGGTCTGCTCGGCCAGGCGCATATGCGGCAGCCGGCGTGTCAGCTCCTCCAGGAAGACCTGCATCTCCATGCGCGCCAGGTTCTTGCCCATGCACTGGTGCGAGCCGTAGCCAAAGGTCAGCTGTTCGCTGGCGTTGTCGCGGCGGATGTCGAACAGGTCGGCATCGGCAAAATGGCGCTCGTCATGGTTGGCCGAAGACGTGACGATCAGCAGCTTGCTGCCCGCGGGCAGGCGGATGCCTCCGACCTCGGCGTCGCGCGTCACCAGCCGCCGCCATGCGGCGACGGAGCCGTTGTGGCGCAGGCATTCTTCCACCGCATTAGGGATCAGCGATGGATCGTCGCAGATCTCGCGCCACGCATCCGGATGCTGCAGCAGCAGCTTGATGGCATTGGCCGAGGCATTGGCGGTGGTCTCGTGCGCGGCGACGATGCCGGCCATCATCATCGAATGCAGGTAGGAGTCGGTGACCACCTCGGGCAGTTCTTTCTGCTTGCGCAGGCCGTACTGCATCCAGCCCGGGCCGGACGGGTCCTCGCGCATCTTGTCCAGGATGCGGCCCGCCAGCTGCCAGAAGTTGCCCACGGCATGCGCCACGGCCACCTGTTCCTCCGGCTTCGGCCGGCCCCAGGTGTTGACGGTATGGGCGATGGAGTACTGGCGCAGCAGGTCCATGTCCTCTTCGGGCACGCCCAGGAAATGCAGGGCCACGGTCAGCGGCACCTCCCACAGCATCTGGTCGACCAGGTCGGCGCGGCCATCGTCGATAAAGCGGTCGACATACTCGCGCGCCAGGCGGCGCACCAGCGGCTCATGGTGCGCCAGTTCCGCGGGCGTGAACGGGGCCATCAGCGCACGCCGGCGCGGCATGTGGGCGGGCTCGTCCTCGTTGACCAGCGTGCGGTTCATGGCGTAGCCATAGGAGGCCAGCACGGCATTGGCCTCGTCGCCGGTGGGCGTGATCTTCTCCAGCGCGATCGACGGGCTGAAGGTCAGGTTGTCGCGGAAGATGGCCTTGATGTCCTGGTAGCGCGTGACCACCCAGTAGCCCAGCCTGGGGCTGTAGAACACCGGCTCCTGCTCGCGCGACCAGCGCACGTATTCGGGCGGGTCCTGCTGGTAGCCGTCGCCGAAGGGGTCGAACTGCGCCGCGTTGTGGCTGACCGGGCAGCCGTTGGGCGCGCTCAAGGCGCTGTGGTCGATCGGGCAGCCGCTGCGCGCGGCGCTGGGGGAGGGGTTGGCCATGCTGCGTACTCCTGGCGAAAAACAGGGCCGTCCGGTCAGGGCCGGACGGCCATTCGGTGTTGCGGCCGGACTCAGTTGTCCAGCGCGATCTTCAGGTCGCGGATCAGCTTGGTCCAGCGGGTGGACTCGCTGCGCAGCAGCTCGCTGAACTGAGCCGGCGAGTTGCCGACCGGCTCCACGCCGAAGTCCACCAGCCGCTTGTTGACAGCGGGCTCGCGGATTGCCGCGACCACATCCTTGTTCAGCGTGTTGACCACCTCCGGCGGCGTGCCGGCCGGCACCACCATGCCCACCAGTGCGGCAGCTTCCACGCGCGGGTAGCCCAGTTCGGCAAAGGTCGGCACGTCGGGCAGCTGCGGCAGCCGGGTGGCATTGGCCACCGCCAGCGGCCGGACCTTGCCGCCCTTGATAAAGCCGGCGCCGGCGGCGTAGTCCACCATCATCGCCACCACCTGTCCGGCGGCCACGTCCGACAGCGCCGGCGCGGCGCCGCGGTACGGGGCATGCGTCATCGACAGGCCGGCTTCCACCTTCAGCAGCTCCATCGCCAGGTGGTGCGGGCTGCCCGCGCCGGCCGAGCCGTAATTGATGCCGCCCTGGGTGGCCTTGGTCTGGGCGATGAATTCCTTGGCGCTCTTGACCGGGCTGGCCGCGCCCACCACCAGGATCATCGGGAAACGGCCCAGCAGCGTCACCGGAGCCAGATCCTTGCCAGGGTTGTAGGAGAGCGATTTGTACAGCACGGGGTTGAACACCAGCGTGCCGTTGTCGGCCGACAGCACGGTATAGCCGTCGGCGGCCGAGCGCGCCGTCTCGGCCGCGCCGATGGCGGTATTGCCGCCCGGCTTGTTGTCCACCACCACCGCCTGGCCGACCTTGGCCGACAGCCCCTGGCTGATGGTGCGCGCCAGGAAGTCCGAGCCGCCGCCAGCGGCGTAGGGGACGATCCAGCGGATCGGCTTGGCAGGGTAGGCGTCGGCGGCGTGCGCGGGGGCGGCGGCCAGCATCGGCAGGGCCAGGGCGCCAATGGCCAGGCGCTTGAAGTGGGGGCGGGGCATGGGGGCGTGTCTCCTTGTTGGTCAGCCCGGTGTACGGCACCGGTCTTTCTATTTTGCGTAAATCATATACGCATTGCGTAATGATTTGCGTAAATCATATACGCATTGCGTAATGATTGAATGCGGGTTAACCTTAAACTGTCCTGCAGCGGCCGCATGGCTTGATCCGCCTTCCATGTGATGACCGCTCACCGTTTGCCGGATCTTCCCGCCATGCCCCGACCGAAAGCAGCCCAACCTCTGATCGAACCCGCCGAAGCGCCCCGCACGCGCGAACGCCGCCAGCGCGTGCAATCGGCGGTCACCGGCATGGCCGTGCTCAAGGGACTGGCCCGGCTGGGCGGACGCGCCAGCCTGACCGCGCTTGCCGCGCATATCGACGAAAGCCCGGCCAAGGTGCACCGCTATCTGGTCAGCCTGGTGGAAGAGGGGCTGGTGGCGCAGGAGACGGGCACGCAGCAATACCACCTCGGCTTCGAGGCGCTGCAGATCGGCATGGCGGCGATGCGCCAGGCCGACCCGATCCGGCTGGCCGAAGCCTCGCTGGTACGCCTGCGTGAAGCGCTGGAGGTGACCTGCTTTGTCGCGGTGATGGGCAACAAGGGGCCGACCATCATGCGCTTTGAGGAACCGGGTTTGCCGGTGACGGTGAACGTGCGCGCGGGTTCGGTGATGCCATTGCTGTGGTCGGCCACCGGGCGCGTGTTCCTGGGGCTGCTCGATGAAAAGCGCGTGCATGCCCAGGCCGAAGAAGAACTGGGCACGGCCAGCCCGGCGCGGCTGGCGTTGCTCGATGCCAGGGACCCCATCGGCGCGCTGCGGCGCGCGGTGCAGGCCGACGACTGCGCCTGGGTGCGCGACACCAACCTGACCGGCATCAGCGCCGTGGCGGCGCCGGTGCGCGACTACACCGGGCGCGTCTGCGCGGTGCTGACGGCGCTGGGCGCCACCGGCGGTTTTGATCCCGCCATCGACGGGCCCATCGGCAGCGCCGTGCGGCGCGAGGCGCGCGCGGTCAGCACGGCGCTGGGGTTCAACCCCGGGGCCTGATCCGATCCCTCAGCCGATGAAGCCGCCATCGGCCAGCAGCGAACGGCCGTAGCCAGCGCTACTGTGTTGCCGGCCTGACCGGCGCTGGCTCGTCCAAGCGCTGACCGAGATTGCGCTCGATTTCCTGTTCAAATCAGCAGCCTGGCGGAGGCGCAGAGGAATTTTACGAATCCCGGCCAATCCTCCTTATGCCACCTCGCGCAGCGCGGTTTCGCGCGGCATGGCGGCGTCGCCAACGTGCCGCACCGACGGATACCCCGCCGCAAACACCAGCCGCCCGCCGGACCAGGTATGCGTGACCATCGGCTGGCCTGCCACGCCGGACACGGCGATGACGTCCGCGCGCAGCCCCGGCGCCAGGCGCCCGCGGTCGTCCAGCAGGCAGGCCTCGGCGGGATTGGCGGTGACCAGCGCCAGCGCCTGGTTCAGCGGCAGGTCGGCCAGGCGCGCGGCGGCATACGCGGCCGCGATCAGCGTGGACGGCTGGTAGTCCGAACACAGGATGGTGCCGACCCCGGCGTGGATGGCGTCGATGGCGCGCATCGAGCCGCTCTGGCTCTTGCCGCGCAGCACGTTGGGCGCGCCCAGGATGGTCGGCAGCGCCTGGGCGCACGCGGCTTGCGCGGTTTCCAGGTTGATCGGGAACTCGCTCATGCGCACGCCCAGCGCGTGCATGGCGGCGATGCGCTGCGGTGAATCGTCGTCATGGCTGGCGGTAGGGATGCCCAGCGCGTGCGCCCTGGCCACCAGCCGGTTGACGCGCTCATGGGCGCCTTCCAGCGCGGCGGCCTTCTTGTGGGCCGCATCGGCGGCTTCCTCGCGGCTCATGCCGTGGTTGCCCATCATGTAGGCCAGGTAGGCATCCATGGTCTTGAACTGGCCCTGGCCCGGCGAGTGGTCCATTACGGACAGCAGGTCGACCACGCCTTCGGCCATCAGGGCTTCCAGCACCGGCACGGCGTTGGAATCGGTGACTTCGTAGCGGCAATGGATGCGGTTGTCGACCAGGCTGTGGCGGCGATACGCGGCCAGGGTGCGCACCAGCGTGGCCGCGGTATCGACATTGCGCACGCCGAACTGGTTGCCGGCGAACGACAGCGCGTGGTACGGCGTAGTGATGCCGGCCGCGGCATTGCGGCGGTCGACCTGGGCCACGGCAAAGTCCAGCGGGAACAGCACGCTGGCGCGCGGTTCGACTTCCTTCTCGATGGCGTCGCAATGCACGTCGACCAGGCCCGGCATTACCGTGTGGCCATGCAGGTCGATCACGGCGGCGTGGGCGGGCACCGCGGCGGGTGCCGGTTCGATGAGGGCGATGCGGCCATCTTCGATCAGCAGCGCGCTGTCGTGCAGCACGCGGTCCGGCAGCACCAGGGTGGCGTGCGTCAGGTAGGTAGCAGACATGTCCGGCTCCGTTCTGGGATTCCGTTCTGGGATCAAATCAGGCAAGGGCGGTAGCGGGTTGCAGCGGCAGCAGGCGCGTGGCCACGGCATCGCGCACGGCTTCGTCGTGGAAGATGCCGATCAGCGCGCGGCCTTCGGTCAGGGCCTCGCGGATCAGGTCGACCACCACGGTGCGGTTGTCGGCGTCCAGCGAGGCGGTGGGCTCGTCCAGCAGCAGGATCGGGTGGCCGCCGATCAGGCCGCGCGCGATGTTCACGCGCTGCTGCTCGCCACCGGAGAAAGTGGCCGGCGGCAAATCCCACAGCCGGCGCGGCAGGTTCAGCCGTGCCAGCAGCTCTGCCGCGCGGGCACGCGCTTCCTCATGGCTGGCGCCGCGCTGCTGCAGCGGATCGGCCACCACGTCGAGCGCGCCGACGCGGGGAATCGCGCGCAGGAACTGGCTGACATAGCCGATCACGTCGCGGCGCAGCTTCAGCACGCGTTGCTCGGGGGCATGGGTCAGCTCGACCCACGGCTCGCCCTCGGCGCTGGTATCGCGCAGGCGGATGCTGCCTTCGGTGGCCAGGTAGTTGCCGTACAGGCAGCGCAGGAGGGTGCTCTTGCCGGTGCCGGACGGCCCCGACAGCACCAGGCATTCGCCGCGGGCGGCATCGAAATCCATCGCGCGCAGCACCGGCAGGCGGATGCCGCCCTGGTTGTGCAGCGTAAACATCTTGCCGAGGCCGCGAACCTCGACCAGTTTCTGTGGGTATTCTGCGTGCATCGTCGTCAGCCCTGCAGGATGGAAGAGACCAGCAACTGCGTGTACGGGTGCTGCGGGTCGTCGAGGATCTGGTCGGTCAGGCCTTGCTCCACCACGCGGCCGCCCTGCATGACCAGCGTGCGGTGTGCGAGCAGGCGCGCCACGGCCAGGTCGTGCGTGACCAGCACGGCGGCGAGGCCCAGGTCTGCCACCAGGCGGCGCAGCAGATCGAGCAAGCGGGCCTGCACCGACACGTCCAATGACGCCGTGGGCTCGTCCATGAACACCAGGCGCGGGTGCGTGACCAGGTTGCGCGCGATCTGCAAACGCTGCTGCATGCCCCCGGAGAAGGTGCCGGGAACGTCGTCCAAGCGGGCCAGGTCGATTTCCATCTTCTCCAGCCAGTTGCCGGCGAGCTCGCGCAGGTTGCCGTAGTGGCGCTCGCCCACGGCCATCAGGCGCTCGGCGATATTGGCACCGGCGCTGACCTGCATGCGCAGGCCATCGCGCGCATGCTGGCGCACGAAGCCCCAGTCAGTGCGGGCCAGCAGCCGCAAGCGCGCGCTGGACAGCGTGGCCAGGTCGGTCAGGCCTGACTCGCGCGTGTCGTAGCTCACGCTGCCGCGCTGCGCCGGCGCCTGCATCGACAAGGCCTGCAGCAGCGTGCTCTTGCCGGAGCCCGATTCGCCCACCACGCACAGCACCTCGCCCGGGTACAGGTCGAAGCTGACGTCATGGCAGCCGTGCAGGCCCTCCCAGGTGCGCGTCAGGTTGCGCACCGACAGCAGCGGAGTGGCGCTCATCGGGCACCTCCGGCAGCGGCCTTGACGGCCTGGGCCGCCTGGCGGTCGGCGCAGTACTCGGTGTCCGAGCACACGAACAGGCGCGTGCCGGCGTCGTCGGTGATGATCTCGTCCAGGTAGCTGTCGGTGGCGCCGCACTGGGCGCAGCAACTGGACCACTTTTCCACCGTGAAGGGATGGTCGGCGAAGTCCAGGCTCCTGACCGCGGTGTACGGCGGCACGGCATAGACGCGCTTCTCGCGCCCGGCGCCGAACAGCATCAGCGCGGGGCTGCGGTCGAGCTTGGGATTGTCGAACTTGGGGATCGGCGACGGCCGCATCATGTAGCGCTGGTTGACGATCACGGGGTAGTCGTAGGTGGTGGCGATATGGCCGTGATGGGCGATGTCCTCATACAGCTTGACGTGCATCGCGCCGTACTCAGCCAGTGCATGCATGGTGCGGGTCTCGCCCTCGCTCGGTTCCAGCCAGCGCAGCGGCTCGGGGATGGGCACCTGGAACACCAGGGTCTGGCCCGCGTGCAACGGCGTTTCCGGAATCCGGTGACGGGTCTGGATGATGCTGGCCTCGGCGGTGCGCTCGGTGGTCTGCACGCCGGTGACGCGGCCGAAGAAGCGGCGGATATTGATGGCGTTGGTGGTGTCGTCCGAGCCCTGGTCGATCACCTTGAGCACGTCATCCCTGCCGATGATGGCGGCCGTCACCTGGATGCCGCCCGTGCCCCAGCCGTAGGGCAGCGGCATCTCGCGGCTGCCGAAGGGCACCTGGTAGCCGGGAATCGCCACGGCCTTGAGCAGCGCGCGGCGCAGCATGCGCTTGGTCGACTCGTCCAGGTAGCCGAAGTTGTAGTGGTCGTCGCAGGCCATGCCCGTTGCTATGGTGGTGTCGGGGGTGGTCATGCCAGCGTCTCCTCTTGCGGCTGCGGTTGCGCCTGCACGGTAGCGGTCACGGCACCATCCTGTTCCGCGCGCAGCCGGCGCAGCAGTTCCAGGTTGGCCTGGAAGTCCACGTAATGGGGCAGCTTCAGGTGCTGCACGAAGCCGGAGGCCTCGACGTTGTCGCTGTGGTACAGCATGAATTCGATATCGTTGGCCGGGGCGTCGGCGGCCTCGCCCAGCTCTTCGGCGCGCATGGCGCGGTCGGCCAGCGCCATCGACATGGCCTTGCGCTCGTTGTAGCCGAACACCAGCCCGTAGCCGCGCGTGAAGCGCGGGGCTTCGTCGGCATTGCCGGCGAACTGGCTCACCATCTGGCATTCGGTCAGCTCGATCTCGCCGATGGTGACCGCGAAGCCAAGCTCTTCCACGAACAGTTCGACCTCGGCCGTGCCGTAGCGGATCTCGGCCGCGAACGGGTGCGAGTTGCCGTAGCCGCGCTGGGTGGAATAGCCCATCGACAGCAGGAAACCTTCATCGGCGCGCGCCAGGTTCTGCAGGCGCGCGGCGCGGCTGGCGGGGAAGGCCAGCGGCTCGCGCGTCAGGTCGGGCGGCGTGGGGTCACCCGCGGGGATCTGGTCGGCTTCGACCAGTTCATCCGCTTCCAGCAGGCCGGTCACGCGCGGCATGCTGGCGGCGAGGGGTTCGGGTGACGGCGGCAGCGGCTCTGGGTCGCGGCCTGCTTCGAGCGTGAAATCCAGCAGGCGCTGGGTGTAGTCGTAGGTCGGCCCCAGCACCTGGCCGCCCGGCACGTCCTTGAACGTGGACGAGATCCGGCGCTGCAGGCGCATCGCGCCCGTATCCACCGGCTGGGTATAGCCAAAGCGCGCGAGCGTTGTGCGATAGGCGCGCAGCAGGAAGATCGCCTCGATCTGGTCGCCGGCGGCCTGTTTCAGGGCCAGCGCGGCCAGGTGCGGGTCGTACAGCGAGCCCTCGGCCATCACGCGCGACACCGCCAGCGGCATCTGTTCGCGGATCTGCGCCAGCGTAAGTTCCGGCACCGCGGTATCGCCGCGGCGATACGCATCGAGCATCCGGTAGGAATTGAGGATGGCGCGTTCGCCACCTTTGACGGCTACGTACATGTCAGTCCTCCACCAGCGTGGTGCGCGTCAGCGCGCAGAATCGGTCGCCGCTGGCCAGCAGCAGGTCCACGCCGAGCGGGAAGCCGGCGTTGTTGGCGCGCCAGCCGGCGCGGAAGTCCGCGGGCAGGCCGACCACATGCAGCACCTGCGTGGTTTCGATGCCGGGGCCGCGCAGCGTGAGGGTGTCGCCATCGGCAAGCGAGGCCACCTCCACCAGCAGCGTGGCCGAGCGGTCGGGGAAGGCCGGGTCGCCTTGCGCGCAGTCCGCCAGTGCCGGCACGGCATATCCGGCGGGCACGCACACGAAGGCCGCGGCGCCGACATCGTCGGTCAGCGGGCAGCCGCAATGGAAGCGCAGGAACGCGCGCGCCGCGGCCGGCACGCCGGCAGGCAGCCAGACCGGGGTATCGGGATCGGCCAGCGTCAGCAGCAGCGCGGCCAGCGCGGGCGAGAGGCCGTCGGGCAGGCCGCTGGTCACGGGCAGCGTTTGCAGCCGGCCCGGATGGGCAAACGCCTGCAGCGCGGCGCGGAAGACCTGCTGGGCGTCGTCGACCGGGTTGTTGAAACCCGGCAGCAGCGAGGCGGCCGGGGTGGACAGGATCGGTTGGGTGGCAGTCATCTCAGTCCTCTCCCCGGACCATGGTGAAGAACTCGACGCGGGTCTGGGCGGCAGTGGCCGCTGCGTGTGCGGCGCGCTCCGCCTGCGTGCTTGCCAACGGCGCCAGCACGAGGTCCTGCACGCGCTGGTGCCAGGGCGGGCGCTGCAGCAGCGCGTCCAGCACCGCGGCCTGTTCGGCGTGGCGGGCGCTGCGGCCCTGGATATAGGCCACGCCTACCGCGGCTCCGGCAGCGCCGTCTTCCAGCACGACCGCGCAGCGCGTGACCGTGATTTCCCCCAGGTTGAACTGGGCACCGGTGCCGCCTGCGCGGGCCCGGACCATGGCCATGCCGGACTCCGGCTTGCGCAGCAGCCGGTAGGCCGGCAGGGCTTGCGCCTGGCCAAGCCGTTGGTACGCGCCGTCGAGCGCGTCGGTTGGCGCTGTCGCCAGGATCCGGAGCCAGGCGGCGCGGGCGGCATGGGCCTGCGCGGTTTCGCTTTGCATCATCACCCCTATACGTCTATACGTGTAGATGTCACTGCTTGAACACGCAGCTACTAGACCACAGGCAGATGAACGTTTCATGACGGGGCGGGGCATTGCTCGGGCACCCCGCCATCGCGGCGCGGTTAAGGCACAATCGCATGGCAATGGTGAACGCTTGATGACAAGAGGGCAGCGCAAGATGTCTGATCGAGAAGTGGAACGGGGTTCCGGCGTGGCGGTGTGGCGCCAGATTGGCGAGGCGCTGGCGGACGACATCCGCAAGAAGCTGTACCTGCCCGGCGAACAGCTGCCCCCTGAGCCTGAACTGGCCACGCGCTTCGCGGTCAACCGCCACACCATCCGCCGCGCCATGGGTGAGCTGGAGCTGAGCGGGCTGGTGCGGATCGAGCAGGGCCGCGGCACCTTCGTGCAGGAGCATGCGATCGACTACGCGATCGGGCGCCGCACGCGCTTCTCGCAAAACCTGGCCGCGCAGGGCATGCGCGGGCATACCGAGATCATCGACAGCCAGGTGGTGCGCGCGCCGGAAGTGGCAAAGCAACTGGGCCTGGCGCGCACGGCGGAGATCCTGCACGTGCAGATGATCGGCAAGGCCGAAGAGCGCACCATCGACGTTGCCGAGCATTACTTCAACCTAAAGCGCTTCCCGGGTATCGACGAGGTGCTGCGCGCCAGGCAATCGGTGTCGCGCGCGCTGGCGCATTTCGGCATTGCGGACTACACGCGCAAGTGGTCGCGCATCACGGCGGCCATGCCCAGCGCCCCGGTGGCGCGGCTGCTGAACCAGCCGAAGACGCGCCCGGTGCTGCAGGTGGAGGCGCTGAACGTTGATATCGACGGGGCGCCGGTGCAGTACAGCGTGGTGCGGTTTGCCGGGGACTGGGTGCAGCTGACAGTTTCCGACAGTGATTGAGGCGGGGCGGCGTGGCATTGGTCTAGACATCCGGCTGTCATCTGCCTGCGCTAACGTGTCTGCGGTCCAGACCACAAAACCAGGGCAGTCGCCGCCGCCGGGCGTCGGGCGCCACTGGTAACCTTGCCGCATGACCTTGCCAGCGCACCGTTACGCCATCTACCTGACGCCCTCCGATCCCTTCCGCACATTTGGCAGCCAGTGGCTGGGCCGCGACGCCGATACTGGCGCCGCGCTGCCCGCCCCGGCGGGCATGGCGCCGCCGCCCGCCGAATGGATCAAGGCCCCGGCGCACTACGGCCTGCATGCCACGCTGAAGCCGCCATTCCGGCTTGCGCAGGGCACCAATGGGCCGATGCTCGACGCCGCTGCGCGGGACTTCATGCGTGGCTGCGAGGCATTCGACGCGCCGCTGGCGCTGCGTGCGCTGCGGGGTTTTGTGGCGTGGTGCCTGGCCGATGGCGGATCGCCCCCGATGCAGGCGCTGGCCGATGCGTGCGTACTGGCATTCGAGCGCTTCCGCGCTCTGCCCACGGCCGAAGAACTCGGCCGGCGCAAGCCGGACCAGTTGAGCGACGAAGAGCGCCGCATGCTCGACGCATGGGGCTACCCGTATGTGTTCGGTACCTTCGTCTTCCATATCACGCTGACCGGCATGCTCGACCCTGCCGGCCAGCACGCCGCCATCGAGCACCTGGGGGCAGCGAGCGGCAAGCTGCTGCAGGCGCCGCTTCATGTGGACGGGATCAGCGTATTCGTGCAGCCGGCGCCGGGCGACGACTTTATCGTTGCCCGCCACTACGGTTTCAACGGCAGCACCACTGACGGCGCCGGCGCGGCGTACCTGGACGCATGAACGCACACACCCCGGCCGACGGACACGGCCTGTTCTACCTGATGGGGCCATCCGGCAGCGGCAAGGACTCGCTGCTGCGCGCGCTGCGCGAGCGCCTCGGGCCGGATGACCGCATCGTCATCGCGCATCGCTATATCACCCGCGAGGCCGATGCCAACGAGGCCTCCGTTGCGCTCACCGCCGATGAATTCCGGCGCCGCCAGGCGCTCGGCTGCCTGGCGCTGGACTGGCACAGCCACGGGCTGCATTACGGCATCGGCATCGAGATCGAGCAGTGGCTGGCCAGGGGCCTGACGGTGATCGTCAATGGCTCGCGCGAGTACCTGCCGCAAGCCGTGGCGCGCTACCCGAAGCTGTGCGCAGTGCATGTGCGCGTCCGGCCGGAGGTGCTGGCCACGCGGCTGCGCCAGCGTGGCCGCGAGTCGGAAGAGGCGATTGGCCGGCGCCTGGCGCGCGCGGCGCAGGCATTCACGGTGCCGGCAGGGTGCCGCCTGGTCGAGTTCGACAATAGCGGCGCCCTGGAAAGCGCGGCGGAGGCGTTCGCGCGGCTGGTTGGGGCTACTTCCGATAGCGCAACATTAAGCTGATAAGCCCGTGCCGAAGCGAAGCCTCCGGCACGGCCTTGCCATCAGAGTTCGATGCTGAAACTAATGCCGTGCTCGGTGAACCCGAGCCGGCGATAGAACTGGTGGGCCTGCAGACGCCGCGCGTTGGACGACAGCGCCAGCTTGGCCGCACCGGCCTCACGGGCCAGGCGCATCGCTTCGCGCATCATCGCCTTGCCGACGCCCATGCCGCGCGCGGACGGGGCCACCACCACTGCCTCGACAATCGCCTCGGGACGCCCGTCGTGGACCATCACGGGGAATACCAGCAGGCTGAAGGTGCCCAGCGGCACCTCGTCCTCATCCACCATCATGTAGCAGCGGTAGTCCGGATAGCGGCGCATGGTCGCGTAGCGCTCGCGCATGGTGGCCAGCGGCAGCGGCAATTCGTCGTCCATCGCGGCCAGCAGCGCGGACAGGTGCCGCAGTTCCGCGTCGGAACCGCGCACTTCACGCAGGGTAAGCACAGCTTCAGCCATGATGTTCATGCGCCAGTCCGCGCGCAACGCGCGGCCATGTCCAGATAGTGCGCCAGCGGCGGCGTGGCCAGGTCGACCACCTTGGCCAGGTCGTCGTAGCGGCGCAGGCGGACCGCGGCGGCGGCGTGGCGGCTCGCGGCGAATGCATCGGCCTGCGCGGTGCTGTACGGGCCGCCTTGCAGCGCAAGGCTTTGCACTGAAGCGGGCGACAGCGTGCCGGAATACGCGGGATCGACGGCGCACAGGTAGCGCTTGGCCGCCACGTGCAGGCGCACGGGCTCGGTCACTTCGTCGCCAAACAGCCCGGTCAGCGCATCCGCGGCGGCCTCCTGGTGGCGCATGTCGGTGGTGGTGCTTTCGGCCAGCAGCAGGTGGCCAACGTCATGGAGCAGGGCCGCGACAATCAGCGGCTCGGGCTCGCCGGCCTGCTCGGCCAGTTGCGCGCATTGCAGCGCGTGCGCGGTCTGGCTGATGGCTTCGCCGCCGTACCAGGCATTGCCATGGTCGGCAAACAGCGTTTCGATGCGGGACAGGTTCAGCATGGGGTCAGACCAGTACCTTGCGGATTTGTGCGGAGATGATGTCGATGGCCGAGACGAACAGGATGATGATGATCATCACGGCACAGGTCTGCCCGTACTGGAAGCTGCGGATGATCTCCCACAGCACGGTGCCGATGCCGCCGGCGCCGACGATGCCCACCACCGAGGCCGAGCGCACGTTGGACTCAAAGCGGTACAGCGCGAACGACAGCCACAGCGGCAGCACCTGCGGAATCACGCCATAGACGATCTCGTCGATCGGCCCAGCGCCGGTGGCGCGCACGCCTTCCACCGGGCGCGGGTCGATGGCTTCGACGGCTTCGGCGAACAGCTTGGCCAGCACGCCGGTGGTGTGGATCCAGATCGCCAGCACGCCGGCAAACGGGCCCAGGCCGACGGCCACGATGAACAGCATGGCAAACACCATCTCATTGATGGCGCGGCAGGCGTCCATGATGCGGCGTGCGGGCTGGTAGGCCCACGCCGGCACGATGTTGGCCGAGCACAGCAGGCCCAGCGGCACCGCCATCACCACAGCCAGGACGGTGCCCCACAGCGCGATCTGCACGGTGACGAGCATCTCGTCCAGGTAGTGCCGCCAGTCGCGGAAGTCGGGCGGGAAGAAATCGGCGGCAAATTTTGCCATGTTGTCCGAGTCGCGCAGCAAGTCCAGCGGGCGCATGTCGGCGCCTTGCCAGGACAGGGCGAGCATGGCCAGCAGGACTGCCCAGGTCAGCATCACGGCAAGGGAAGTGCGCGGCGGGCGCACGTTGCTTTGGGGCGTGGGAGGCAGGCCGGGCCTGGCGGTGACAGTCATGGGGCAAGCCGGAATCAAGCGGGGTAACGAAAGCGATGCGAGGCCGGCGGCGGGGTGCCGCCGGCCTCGTCGGGGTGGTGCTTATTGCGTGCTGGTGGCGTTGCCGGCGGCCTTGTCCAGCTCAGCCAGGCGGCGGCTCACCTCGGCCAGCCGCTTTTCCTTGTCGGCAGCGGCCAGGGTGGTGTCCGATTCGATCTTGGCCTTCTCGCGGGCCAGCTCGATCTGGCGGATCGGCACCAGCTGCGCATCGCTGGCGGTACGGAAGCCCTGGTAGGTCAGGGTGGCCAGCACCTGCTTTTCACGCGCGGCGTCGGCGCCCTTGCCGTAGTTGACGAAGAAGGCCTGGATCTTCTTCTTCACCTCCGGCGACAGGTCCTTGCGATAGACCATCGGATCGGCCGGGATCAGCGGCGACTTCCACAGCACCCGCACCTGGTCGTAGGCGTTCTTGCCGGTGTTGATGCGATAGCGCTCCATGTTCTCGGTGTTGTTCACCGCCACATCCACCTGCTTGTTCAGCACCGACAGCAGGTTGGTCTCGTGGTTGCCGATGCGCACGGCCTTGAACAGCGTCTTGGGTTCGACCTTGTTCGCAGTCCACAGGTAGAAGCCCGGCACGGCCGTGCCCGAGGTGGAATTGGGGTCGCCGGCGCCGTAGCTGAGATCCTTGCCGCGCTTGATCACGTCTTCGACGCTCTTCAGGTCGCTGTCCTTGTTGACGATCAGCACCGACCAGTAGCCCGGGTTGCCGTCCTTGTCGATCACCGAGGCAAAGACCTCGCCGTTGGCACGGTCCACGGCCTCCATGGCCGACTTGTTGCCGAACCAGGCAATCTGCACCTTGTTGAAGCGCATGCCCTCGATGATGCCGGCATAGTCGGACGCAAAGAAGGGCTTGACGGGTACACCCAGCGTCTTGCTGAGATCGTCGATCAGCGGCTGCCAGGCGGACTTCAGGTTCGATGACGATTCGGTCGAGATAAAGCCGATGTTCAGGCTCTTGGCATCCTGCGCGAAGGCGGGCAGGGCGACCACGCCCGAGGCCACGACGGCGAGAAAGGTTCTGCGAAGCATGGACAACTCCGTTGGGAAGCGGTTTGGGGGAAAGTGGTCTGGACAGGTGGCCGTTCAGGCGGCTGCCAGGTTCATCGTGACCATCGCCGGTGCCGGCATGGCCGCAGTGGATACGTCTTCGTCGGGCACGGAATCGAGCAGCAGCTCGTCGGCTTCAGTGCCGTAGAGACCGCGCAGCATGCCGGGCGTGAGCGCGGCAGAGGGGCCGTCATAGACCACTTTGCCGTGGCGCAACGCCACCACGCGGGGGCAGTAGCGCATCGCCACATCCACCTGGTGCAGCGACACCAGCACCGCGACCTTGCGCGTGCGGTTGATCTGCCTGAGCAGCGACATCACCCGGCGCGACGATTCCGGGTCGAGCGAGGCGATCGGCTCGTCGGCCAGGATCACGCTGGCGTTCTGCACCAGCGTGCGGGCGATGGCGGCGCGCTGCTGCTGGCCGCCCGACAGCGTCGAGGCCCTTTGAAACGCATAGTCGTCTATACCAACTTGCGCAAGTGCATCGAGCCCGCCCTGGACTTCATCGGCCTTGAAGATGCGCAGCAGGCTGCGCCACTTGGGCACGCGGGCCAGCATGCCGACCAGCACGTTGGTGATCACCGGAAGACGGCCCACTAGGTTGAACTGCTGGAACACAAACCCGATCTCGCCACGCACCTTGCGCACGTTGCGGGCCAGGCGGCCGTTGCGCTGCACATGGCGGCCGTTGACGAGGATTTCGCCAGCGCCGGCATCGCCCGTGATGAATCCGGCCACGTGGCGCAACAGCGTGGACTTGCCCGATCCCGATGCACCCAGCAGGGCGACCATCTCGCCTGGCGCGATGTGCAGCGTGACATCGTCAAGCGCCTTGCGGTCCGCGCGGAACGATTTGGAAAGCCCGCGGACTTCAATTGCGTGCGTCATGTCGACTCCCTGACGTGAATGACCTGCGCATTCTGGCCGGGGCGGATGACAGAACGATGACTTGTGCGGAAGGGGCTGAAACCAGTTGGCAGCGCCGGCAGCCGTGCTGGCCGCCGGCGCCGGTGGGTCAGGTGCGCGTGATCGAGACGCCGCCATCCACCAGCGACGCCGTGCCGGTGACGAAAGCCGAATCGTCCGATGCCAGGTACAGCACCGAGCGCGCCAGTTCTTCCGGCGTGGCCACGCGCTTGAGCGCATGCAGGTTGGTGATGAACGCCTGCGATTCCGCGGTGTCGTTCATGGTGCGATACATGTCCGTGTCCACGGCGCCCGGCAGGATCGCATTGACGCGGATGCCCTGCGGCCCATACTCGGCCGCCAGCGCCTGCGTCAGGCCGATTAGGCCGGACTTGCTTGCCGCATACGCGGCCACGCCGGGAAAGGCGACGGTGTAGCCAACGAAGGTCGATGTGAAGATGACCGAACCGCCGCCGTCCTTCAGCATCTGTGCAAGCTGGTGCTTGGCGCCGAGGAATGCGCCGGTGAGATTGATGGCAAGGGTGTCGTTCCAGCCCTCAGCCGAAACCCCGGTGCTGGGCCCGCCCTCGCCGAGCGTGCCGGCGTTGTTGAAGGCGATATCCAGGCGGCCATAGCGCTCGACCGCCAGCTTGACGAGCGCACTGGCGTATTCCTCGCGCCGCACATCGCCGGCGAGCGCCACCGCGTCGCCGCCGGCGTCACGGATCTGCGCCACCAGGCTGTCCAGTTCGGACTGGCGGCGCGCACCGACTACCACCCTGGCGCCCTCGGCGGCAAACAGCAATGCAGTGGCGCGGCCAATGCCGGCACTGGCGCCGGTAATGATGGCAACTTTTCCAGACAAACGTCCCATGATCGATCTCCGGTCTGGCGCGCGGGGCAACTTGCTGGTCGACGGCGCCGGTTTTGCGGGTAGGGCAGCAGGAACTGTCCCGCTGCCTCGTGAAACCAGTATGGGTACCGCGCGCGGTTCGCACTAGACTGAAGATCGCGGAACAACTTTCCGGATATGCCGAACAATGTTCAAGCTAGAAGGTGTCGCCAGCTTTGTCGCCGTGGTGGAGGCAGGCTCCATCAGCGAGGCCGCGAGGCGGCTCAACTTGTCCAAGTCCGTGGTCAGCGAACGCCTGGCCGAGCTTGAAAAGGCGATGGGTGCCAACCTGCTGCGCCGGACCACGCGGCGGCTGTCGCTGACCGAGGACGGCGCCGCCTTCCTGGAGCGGGCCGCGCGCATCCTGCATGAAGTGGAGGCGGCGGCAACCGATGTTGCCGAGCGGCGCGGCACCCTGGCCGGGTCGTTGCGGATTTCCGCGCCGGTCACATTTGGCCGGATGCACCTGGGGCCTGCCATCTATCCGTTCCTGGCCCGGCATCCGGAACTGGAGCTGAGCCTGGACCTGGACCTGGACGACCGCCGCGTGGACGCGGCCACCGACAGCTATGACGCCGTGGTGCGGCACGGCCCGCTGGAGAGCTCGCGCCTGGTGGCATGGCAGCTTGCCCCCAGCCACCGCCTCCTGGTCGCATCCCCGGATTACCTCGCGCAGATGGGCACGCCGGCAACGCTGGCGGAGCTGCAGCAGCACCGTGGCATCTTCTACGCCAACCGCGGCGCGGCCGACTGGCGCCTGCAAGGCCCCGACGGCACCGAAATCGCCCGTGCCGCCGTTGCGCTGCGCGTCAACAACGGCGACATGATGCGCGATGCCGCCATCGCGGGAGTCGGCATCGCGTTGTTGCCGACCTTTATTGCCGGCGATGCCATCCGGCAGGGTGCGCTGGCCGTGATCGATGTCGGCCTGCGGGCCGAGCCGGAATCCATCTATATCGCCCACCCGGAAGGCCGGCGGGTGTCGGCGCGGCTGCGCGCGTTTGCGGAGTGCGTGCGCACGGCCATCGGCAGTCCGCCGTACTGGGACGCATGGGTGCAGGCACGCGGGGAGGGCGTGGGAACCTGATGCCAGCCGCTGGCCGGGTTCCATGAGCGCCATGTGGCGGCCCCGCAAGGCTGGAAGATTGCCGCCCGCGTCGCGCGGCCTGTATTCTAGTGCTCTGCCCGGCGCCCCGTTTCCGCAAGGAGGCAGGGCGCCATGCACTTCACATCGAGCCGGCCATACAGGAACCCCATGCAGGAACCCGAACTGGATGAAATCAATATCCGGATCCTCGAGGCGTTGCAGCGCGACGCCAGCCTGACCAACGTCGAGCTGGCCGCGCGCGTCAACCTCTCGCCGTCGCCGTGCCTGGCGCGCGTGCGCGCGCTGGAGCAGCGCGGGATCATCCGGCAGCGCGTGACGCTGCTCGATCCGCAGAAGCTTGGCCTCAACGTCAACGTCTTTATCCACGTGTCGCTGGAGCGGCAGGCGCGCGAGGGGCTCGATGCCTTTGAACGCGCCGTGCGCGCGCTGCCCAACGTGATGGAGTGCTACCTGATGACGGGCGACGCGGACTACCTGATCCGCGCCGTGGTGGCCGACGTCCAGGCAGTGGAGCGGCTGATCGTCGACGAGATCACGCGCATCCCCGGCGTCGCCAACATCCGCAGCAGCTTCGCACTCAAGCAAGTGATGTACGACACAGCGTTGCCGCTGCGCAATCCGCGCTAGCCGGGCAAGGCGCCGCCCGGCGTCCGGCGTGGGATATGCCGCCGCCTCACCATTCAGCAGTGGATTGTGCTGCCACCTGCCGGATAGGCAGTCAACTTCAGCACCTCATGCGGGAGGGCTCTCCATAGAATGGGGCAAAACCCATTGGAGACTTCCCCATGACCGACCTTGCCTCCCCACACGCCCGCCTGCTCGCCCAGGCCATGCCCGAGAGCGACGACGATCCGCAAGAGACGCGCGAATGGCTGGACGCGCTGGAGGCAGTGGTGGCGCAATGCGGGCAGGAGCGCGCGCGCTTCCTGCTCAGCCGGCTGCTCGATGCCGCGCCCGCGCTGGGCGTGTCGAACACGGCGCAGAGCAATACGCCTTACCTGAACACCATCCCGGTCGAGCGCCAGCCGCCTTATCCCGGCGATCTGGCGATGGAAGAGCGCATCACCGGCATCGTGCGCTGGAATGCCCTTGCCATGGTGGTGCGCGCCAACCAGGCCTACGGTGAGCTGGGCGGGCATATCTCCAGCTATGCCTCGGCGGCGGACCTGTTCGAGGTCGGCTTCAACCACTTCTTCCAGGGCGCCGATGCCGGCAACGGCGGCGACCTGGTCTACTTCCAGCCGCACTCGGCCCCGGGCGTGTACGCGCGCGCCTTCCTGGAAGGGCGCCTGTCCGAAGCCCAGCTCGACAACTTCCGCCGCGAGGCGGGCGGGCAGGGCCTGTGCTCGTATCCGCACCCCTGGCTGATGCCGGACTTCTGGCAATTCCCGACCGGCTCGATGGGGCTGGGCCCGATCCAGTCGGTCTACCAGGCGCGCTTCATGCGCTACCTTGAGCACCGTGGCCTGCAGGCCACCTCGGGCCGGCATGTGTGGGGCGTGTTCGGCGACGGCGAGATGGACGAGCCCGAATCGATCGCCGCGCTGCCGCTGGCGGCGCGCGAGAAGCTCGACAACCTGACCTTCGTCATCAACTGCAACCTGCAGCGCCTGGACGGGCCGGTGCGCGGCAACGGCCAGATCGTGCAGGAGCTGGAAGCGCTGTTCCGCGGCGCGGGCTGGAACGTGATCAAGGTGCTGTGGGGCAGCGCCTGGGATCCGATCTTTGCGCGCGATCACTCCGGCGCGTTGCTGCGCGCCTTCGCCTCGACCATGGACGGCCAGTTCCAGACCTACAAGGCCAAGGACGGCCACTACGGGCGCGAGCACTTCTTCGGCCAGAACGAAGCGCTGAAGGCGCTGGTCGCCCATATGACGCCGGATGAGGTGGCGGCGCTGAACCGCGGCGGGCATGACCTGCGCAAGCTCCATGCGGCCTTTGCCGCGGCACGCGCGCACAAGGGCCAGCCCACGGTGATTCTGGCCAAGACCATCAAGGGCTATGGCATGGGCAATGCCGGCCAGGCGCAGAACACCACGCACCAGCAGAAGAAGCTCGACATCGAGGCGCTGAAGGCGTTCCGCAGCCGCTTCGGCCTGGAGCTGTCCGACGAGGACCTGGAATCGATGCGTTTCTACCGCCCTGCGGAGGACAGCGCTGAGCTGCGCTACCTGCGCGAGCGCCGCCAGGCCCTGGGCGGCTACCTGCCGGCGCGCCGGCGCCAGGCCGACGCCGTGCCGGTGCCGCCGCTGGCGCAATACGGCCAGTTCGCGGTGGCAGCCGAGCAGAAGGAAATGTCGACCACCATGGCGATGGTGCGCATGCTGACCGGCCTGCTCAAGGACAAGACACTCGGCCCGCGCGTGGTGCCCATTGTTGCCGATGAGGCGCGCACCTTCGGCATGGCCAGCCTGTTCCGCCAGGTCGGCATCTACTCATCGCAGGGCCAGCTGTACGAGCCCGAGGACGCCGGCTCGATGCTGTACTACCGCGAGGACATCCGCGGCCAGATCCTGGAAGAGGGCATCACCGAGGCCGGTGCGATGTCGTCGTGGATTGCCGCGGGCACTGCCTACAGCACCCATGGCACGGCCATGCTGCCGCTCTATATCTACTACTCGATGTTCGGCTTCCAGCGCATCGGCGACCTGATCTGGGCCGCCGGCGACCAGCGTGCGCGCGGCTTCCTGGTGGGCGCCACGGCCGGCCGCACCACGCTGTCGGGCGAAGGGCTGCAGCACCAGGACGGCACCAGCCACATCATTGCCGCCACCATCCCGAACTGCCGCGCCTATGACCCGGCCTATGCCTATGAACTGGCGGTGATCGTCGACGAGGGCATGCGCGCGATGATGGAGCGGCAGGAGGACGTGTTCTATTACCTGACCGTGATGAACGAGAACTACGCCCAGCCGTCGATGCCGGCCGGCGTGGAGCGCGACATCGTGCGCGGCATGTACCGGCTTGCGCAGGTGGAAGGGGGCGGGCGCGCCCGGGTGCGGCTGCTCGGCAGCGGCACCATCCTGCGCGAGGTGGAGGCCGCGGCGCGGATGCTGGCCGAGGACTGGCAGGTCGACAGCGAGGTGTTCAGCGTCACCAGCTTCTCCGAGCTGGAGCGCGAGGCACGCGAGACCGCGCGGCAGCGCCTGCACCACCCGCAGGACAGCATCGCCCCCAGCCATGTGGAAGCGCTGCTGGCCGGCGACGCCCCGGTGGTGGCGGCCACCGACTACGTGCGCGCCTATCCGCAGCTGATTGCGCCCTATGTGGCGGCCCCCTTCACGGTGCTGGGCACCGATGGCTATGGCCGCAGCGACAACCGGCCGTCGCTGCGCCGCTTCTTCGAGGTCGATCGCGCCTATGTCTGCGTGGCCGCGCTGCGCGCGCTTGCGGCGCAGGGCACGGTGCCGGCGTCGGTGGTGGCCGAGGCGATCGCGCGCTATGGCATCGACACGGACAAGCCTGCGCCGTCCTCGCTCTGATATCCCCCGGTTCGCCCTGCAGGCCCGGCGGGGCGAACCGGTGCGGGACTCCACATGCTCCGGCTGCGGCTGTTAAGCTTTTTCATCTACAGCCGCTCCAGTTGCGCGCCCGTGTCACCACGGACTCGCGTCGCCCCCCAGCATGATCGCAAAGTCGGATATGAAACGGATTCCTGTTGCCACCATCGCCACCATCGCCACCATCGCGATGGCTTGCAGCCTCTTCGCGGCCAATGCCAGTGCCGCCGACAGTGTCGGCCAACGCCAGATAGAACGCGCTGTGAACGATGCCATCCGCCCCCTGATGGCGGCACACGGCGTCCCCGGCATGGCCGTTGCCGTCACGGCCGGCGGCAAGCGCTACGTCTTCAACTACGGCGTCGCGGCGAAGGCGGGCGGGCGCAAGGTCGACGGCGACACGCTCTTCGAGATCGGCTCGGTCAGCAAGACTTTCACCGCGACGCTTGCGTCCTATGGACAGGCCCGCGGCGCCCTGTCTCTGGCCGACCCTGCCGGGAAATACCTGCCGGCGCTCGCGGGAAGCAGCCTGGGCGCGACCAGCCTGCTCGATCTTGGCACCTATGCAGCCGGCGGGCTGCCGCTGCAGTTTCCGGATGCGGTCACTGACACCAGGTCGATGCTCGACTATTTCCGGGGCTGGCGCCCCAGATATGCCGCCGGCACCCATCGCCAGTATTCGAATCCCAGCATCGGCTTGTTCGGCTACCTGGCTGCCAGCAGCATGGGCCAGCCCTTCGATGACCTGATGGAGAAGACGCTGTTCCCGGCGCTGGGCCTGGCCCACACCTACATCAGGGTGCCGAAAGCGCGCATGGGCGACTATGCCTATGGCTATTCGAAAGACGGCAAGCCGGTCCGGGTGGCGCCCGGCGTGCTGGATGCCGAAGCCTACGGCGTGAAAACCACGGCGGCTGACATGATCCGCTTCGTCGAAGCCAACATCGACAGCGCCGGCCTGGACGACAAGCTGCGGCGTGCCATTGCCGGGACGCACACCGGATACTTCAAGGTCGGAGACATGGTGCAGGGGCTGGGCTGGGAAATGTACGCCTGGCCCACCCGGGTCGACAGCGTGCTGGCCGGCAGTTCACCGCAGGTCGTGCTCGAGGCGAACCCGGTGAGCCGGCTGGAGCCGCCGCTGTCATCGCCCGCCGATGTGCTGGTCAACAAGACCGGTTCGACCAATGGCTTTGGCGCCTACGTGGTCTTTGTGCCGGCGAAGCGGATTGGCATCGTGATGCTGGCGAACAAGAACTTCCCGGTGCCGGAGCGGGTAAAGGCAGCGTTTCGGATACTGGCGGTACTGGACGGTGTGCCAGCAGGGGCCGGCAGCCGGTAAGGGGAGGGCACGCCCTTCATCAAGGCGACACGTTGCCCAGGCAAGCTGCCTGGACCGCTCTTGCCGGTTGATCCGGCAAGGCATCGTCGCCCTGATTCTTATCCGATGAAGTCCACTCATGCTTGAACGCCGCCGTTTCCTTGCATCCACCTCCGCGGCCATTGCGGCCCCGATCGCCACCACCATCCTGAGCGCCTGCGGGGACGGTAATGCCGCCGACGCACCTGCCGCGATCTCCGATACGGAACTGCAGCGCCAGATGAACGCGCGCCTGGCGGTTCAGCTTAAAGACACCGCAGCTGCGGAGCAGATCTCGCCCCACGTGCTGGACTTTGCGCTCACCTGGCAGCCTCCGACCATCGCGGTATCCCGGCTGAACCGCATCGTGGCGTACGGGTTCGGCAACCGGCCGAACGCGCAAAGCGGCAACACGCCGACCAATGGCGGGAACCAGGCCGCACTGCCGGACCCGGGCCCCGTCAATGAAAGGCTCGCCGACACCGTCCATGCCATCTATCAGCAGCACCCGGTAAAGGTCTACGCGCAGTGGGAGATTGCGCGCTTCCTGAAGTCCAAGTACGGCCTGACCGATATGGTATCGATCGAGCCGGTGACCAATCCGGATGGCAGCATCACCTACCTGAGCACCGATGGCGTTGCCGCAAAGGTGGTGGAACTCGAACAGAACAATGCCGCCGGCATGGGGGTAGTGGGGGTCATTGGTTTCCGTGACCACGTCAAGCGCTGCGTGCTGACCTCGCGCGACCGCGGCATGAATGCCTTTGCCCCGGAAGGTGTGGAAATGCCTGGCGAATACGACGCGCAATCGGGCCAGTCCTGGACGCGTCGGCGCGACCTCTACCTGCTGCACGACATGTCCGCCCAGGTGCAGAGGCTGCGCGCCATGGCTATCGCGGCGGCGTACCCCAACGGCTAGCGGCCGCAAAAATATCCGGTTCTCCATGGAATAGTTCACGCGCCCCGCGTGTATACGCAGGTAATCCCCCGGCCGCCGGCGAACGCCAGGCCCGGAAAACAGGAGACCCTGCAATGCAACGGAGAACCCCACGCAATGGCGTCGGCACTGCGGCACGCATCGTGCCGGCGCTGTTCCTATGGGCTGCAAGCTTTGCCGCGCCAGCCCAGGATGCCCACCGGCATCACCAAACCACCCCGGGGCAGGCACCGCCGCCCTTTGTCGCCAGCACCGCAAAGCCGTTTTCCAGCCTGATGGGTGACGCCATGGCCGTGATGGATCACGGCATGGCGCAGGCAGCCATGAACGGCATCCCCGACCACGACTTTGTCACCATGATGATTCCGCACCACCAGGGCGCGATCGACATGGCCAAGGCGCTGCTGCTGTATGGCAAGGACCCGGAGCTGCGCAATCTTGCCCAGGGCATCATCACCGAGCAGCAAAATGAGATTCGCCTGATGCAAGCCTGGCTCCAGCGCAGCCAGGCCAGGACACCTGGCGCCGCCAATCCTCGCTAACCCACGGACATACACCGCCCGCATCAGGACCGACTCATGAAAAGACATGCCCTTATCCTTGCCGTGGCCGCACCTCTCGCAGTCGCCGCGCCGCAGCCACAGGATCGCGTTTATACCGCTGACCAGAACAGCAACACCGTTTCAGTGATCAATCCGGTGAGCAACACCTTGCTTGGGCAGATCCGCCTCGGCAACGCGCGGCCGGACGTGCTGTCGCCGCTATACAAGGGCGAGCTCAATGTCCATGGTCTTGGCTTCTCGCCTGACCATCGGACCCTGATCGCGATCTCGAACGGCTCGAATTCCGTCGCGTTCATCGATACCGCAACCAACAAAGTCAAGGGCATTGCCTATATCGGCCGCTCACCGCATGAGGGCTTCTTTACCGCGGATGGAAAAGAGGTGTGGGTAGTCGTCCGCGGCGAAGACTATATCTCCGTCATCAACCCGGTGACGTTCCGGGAAACCCGCCGCATCCAGACCACGGCAGGGCCGGGCATGGTGCTGTTCCATCCTGCCGGCAAGCTCGCCTTCGTAGTCTCCAGCTTCAACCCCGTGGTGGATGTCATCGATGTCAAGGCACACAAGGTGGTCAAGCGGCTCAATGTCACCAGCCCGTTTTCACCGTTCCTGCAGTTCACGCCGGACTTCCGCGAGGTATGGATGACGCACAAGGACGTGGGCAAGGTTACCCGCATCGACACCGAAAAACTGGAAGTGAAGGGCGTCTTCGACACCGGCTTCATCACCAATCACCTTGCCTTTGCCAGGACTGCACGCGGCACGTTCGCCTATGTGACGGTGGGCGGCGAAAACGTGGTCAAGGTATTCACAACCGAGACCGAACCGCGGCTGGCCGCGACCATTCCGGTCGGCGCGCTGCCGCACGGCATCTGGGCTGCCGACGACAGTTCACGCATCTATGTCGGCCTGGAAAACGGCGACGCCGTGGACGTGATCGACACCGCAACGAACCAGGTCATGAGCCGCGTGCCGGTGGGCCAGGCGCCGCAGGCACTGGTCTATGTCTCCAACGCCGTGCCAGGCGGCGAAGGGACCGCGAACCTTGTGCCGAGAGCGAACAGCGATCCGGTCAACATCGCCCTCAGGCCGGTCAATGGCGATGCCAAGGGCTTTGTGGTTGCGCGCAATCTCGGTGTTGTCGACGCGTTGGAAGTATCCCTGTTCAAGCTGAAGCCGCAAACCACCTACAGCGTCTATGTCGCAGGACAGGCCACGCCCGTGGCAAGCTTCCGCACCAATGCGGCCGGCATGGCCAATGGCACCGCCATTGGCCCGCTGCGCGAAGTCGTGACGACGCTTTCGCCAAAGAGCGCCACCCCAGCGAAGCTGATCGTCATGGAGGGCGATGCGGCGGCGGATCCGGCTACGGCGGTGTTGGTGAGCGTGCCGTGAGTTGAGCCCCTGGTGACCTGGGTTGGCGGATCCCCGGCTAGAGCGCCAGGATCCATCCGCCCAGCGCCGCGCCAGCCACCACCAGCACGGGGGACACGCGGCCGTAGACGAGCAGGCCGAAGGCCGCCAGCGCCAGGCCGAAATCCGCCTTCGAGTGAATCGCGCTGGTCCATACGGGGTCGTACAGCGCGGCGGCCAAGACGCCAACCACGGATGCATTGATGCCACCCATCGCGCTCTGCACCCCATCGCGCTGGCGCAGGCTTTCCCAGAATGGCAATGCGCCGGCCACCAGCAGAAACGCCGGCGCAAAGATCGCGAGAAGCAGTACCAGCGCGCCCACCCATCCACCCAATGGCGCGGGGGAGAGCGCCCCGAGGTACGCGGCAAAGGTGAACAGGGGGCCCGGAACAGCTTGTGCTGCACCGTAGCCCGCCAGGAATGCATCATTGTCGACCCAGCCAGGGGGCACCACGCCAGCCTGCAGCAGCGGCAGTACGACATGCCCACCCCCGAAAACCAGCGCTCCGGCCTGATAGAAGACCGAGACGGCCGACACCGCCATGGAACCGGTCACAGCGGCAAGAGCCGGGAGCAGCACCAGCAGCACGCCGAACAGCGCGAGAAGCAGAACGCCGACCCGGCGACTCACACCGTAGTTGAGATGCTGGGCAGGAGGCAGATGGTTCAATTGCAAGGTCCCGCGCGCAACCAGGCCACCCAGCACAATGGCAGCAACCTGGCCCACCGCACTTGGCACCGCGAGAACCAGAAGCGCGGCCACGACCGCGATGCCCGCGCGCAGCCGGTCCGGGCACAGCGACCTGGCCATGCCCCATACCGCCTGTGCGACAACCGCCACGGCCGCCACCTTCAGGCCGTGGACTGCCCCGGAATCCGCAACGCCGGACCAGCGCGCAACGCCAAAGGCAAACAGGACAAGTGCAATCGCGGAGGGCAGGGTAAAGCCCGCCCAGGCGGCCAGCGCGCCAAGCCAGCCCGCCCGCTGCAGCCCCAGCGCCATGCCAACCTGGCTGCTGGCAGGTCCCGGCAGGAATTGACATAGCGCGACCAGGTCCGAGTAGCTCTTGTCGTCCAGCCAGCGGCGGCGCTCCACGAATTCGGCGCGAAAGTAACCGAGGTGCGCGATCGGGCCGCCGAACGAAGTCAGGCCAAGTTTCAGGAACGTCCGAAGAACCTCTGGAACCGTGCCACGTGTTGCGGCGTCAGCGGCGCGGTTTGTGTCCTGAGCGGGGCTGGGGGGCATCGGCGGTGTTCTCGGTTAAGGTTTCATCGACCAGTTCCGCGAGCCGTGGGCGCAAAGCCCCCAGTGCCTGCCGGCCCTTGTATAGCGAACTTCGATATTGTATCGAGACCACCTCCGGGGGGCATCGGCAAGCCCGAAGGCTTGAAGGGCAACCTGTCGGGCTTCTGGTCGCGCCGCATCGACGACACGAACCGCCTGGTCTATGCGGCGGATAATGAAGCGCTACGCATTGTCAGCTGCCGCTACCACGACGGCGACAAGTAAGCTGACCACTTGCGCGTCAGGCGGGAAGCCAGAAGGCCCTGAGTGCCACCACAGCAATGGGTGCCGCGTTTCGCCTCCTGACCGCCTTCGCCCGCCTCATCCCTTGCCATAGTACCGGCTGAGGTAGTCCACGATTTGAGGGATGTCTTCGTCCTTGATGGGGGCGCCGAACGCCTTGACCATCTTATTCACCGTGGCGGTCCAGCCGTTGCGATCGAGGAAGACCGAGTTCATCGGGATGTAGTCGATGCTATGGCAGCTGATGCAGTTGGCCATGACCTTGTCCTTGCCGGCACCGTCCTTGATCCTGATGCTCGCCTCATCGGCCAGCGCATTGCCCGTCACCAGGATGAGGCTGAGCAGCATGGCTTTCATGGCATCTCCCTCACACGATTTCGACTTCGACCCGCTGGACCACATTGTGGTGATAGCCCGCGGGATTGTGGATCAGCTCGAACGTCTGGGTGGCGCCGGTGCGGTTGATGGCCCTGGCCATGACGGCAAGCTTGCCGCTCTTGCCGGGCGTGAACCGCAGGCTGAAGAGCCGGAAGGCGTAGCGCCCATGCTCCGGCCCAAGCTCGCTTGCTTGCCAGCTTCGCCCGCCGTCGGTCGAAACTTCCACGCGATAGATGCCGTAACCGCCGTCCCAGGCGATCCCCTTCACCTCCAGCACCGTGCCGCGCCGTATGCGCTGGCCCGGCAGCGGATTCGTCAGCAGCGAGTTCACCACCATCTCAGTGATTGGCATGTTGACGTCGGTTTCCTGGCTGACAAAGCGGTCGACCTGCGGAAACTTGCCCTTGGGGATGCGATAGGCGGGGTTCATCCAGAACCCGGACAGGGGCTTGGCCAGCGCATTGATCGAGACGATGTGCTTGACCCAGTACGTCGCGGTCCAGCCGGGCACGACGATGCGAGCAGGGTAGCCGTTCCAGTGCGGCAGCGGGGCGCCATTCATTTCCCAGGCGATCAGGGCGCTTTCCTCCATTGCCTTCCATGCCGGTATGCTCTTGACGAAGTCCGGCGTCTGCGCGATCACGGGTCTGTCCGCGCCGTCGAAGGCAATCTCCACGGCGTCCTTGCCGATCCCGGCCCTGGCTAGTACGTCCCTGAGCCTTGCGCCGCGCCATTTTGCATTGCCCATCGCGCCTGGCCCCCATTCCACGCCCGGCACGTGAGGCTGGAACAGGCCCCGCCGGTTGCCTGAGCACTGGCAAACCGCCGCCACCTCGAACGGCTCGAAGTCCTTCTTCAGTTGGGAAAGCGTCAGCTCGAACGGACTTGTGGCCGCCTCTCCGCCAATTCGCAGCCGCCAGTCGGCCTCGTTCACCTCGGGAATGGAAGCGAGGTGATAGCGCACGAAGAATGCATTGTTGGGGGTGAAGGCCTCACCGAAATATGCCAGTGGCGTTTCGTAGTTCGGTGGCCGGTAAGTCCGCTTGATGAGTGGCAGCTTGCCCGGCAGCGCGTCCAGCACCGCTGATTCCCGCGTGCCTTCAGGCAGTTCGGGCGTCATGTCTGCGACCGCCGCGAAAAGCGGCGCCGGCAGCAATGGCCCAGTGCCGGCGGCCAGTAGTCCGGCTCCGCGCTTGAGAAACGCTCTGCGTGTGGTCATGTCGCCCCCGTCCGAGGTCCACATGACATCACTCTAGTGCATGCCGCGCCATTGGCCCAGCGAGCCCAGTGCTATACTTGTACCGGTAATTGAACAAGTCATATGGGGGAGGGGCCATGCGCACCATTCACTTCTCGGATGCCCGCAACAACCTGAAGGCGGTCATCGACCAAGCCATTGACGATCACGACGCAATCCTGATCACGCGCCGTGACGCGCCCAACGCCGTCATCATGTCGCAAGATCAGTACGACAGCTGGATGGAAACGATGCACCTGCTCAGCTCGCCGGCCAACGCCGCGCGCCTGATGCGCTCGATTTCGCAGCACCGCGCCGGCAAGGCCGAGAAGCACGACCTGATCGACCCCGACGCTGAATGACGCGCCAGCCGACTTTCATGCCTGACGCCTGGGAGGACTACCTCTACTGGCAGAGCCAGGCCAAGAAAACGCTCAAACGCATCAACGCGCTGATCCAAGACACGCAGCGCGAGCCCTTCGAAGGCATCGGCAAGCCCGAGCCCCTGAAGGGCAACCTGTCGGGCTACTGGTCGCGGCGCATCGACGATGCCAACCGCCTGGTGTATTTCGCCAACGACGACGAATTGACCATCATCGCCTGTCGGCTGCACTACGGCGACAAGTAGCTCAATTTGAACTTAGCCAGAACCGGACATTACAACTTTGCCGCTACAAGCATTGTCCAGCCGGTTTTGAAAGGTCGTCCCTTC
>NZ_JFJW01000115.1:0-13308 GCF_000611125.1 Cupriavidus sp. SK-4 | reverse complement strand
CAGTGCGCCCTGCCGGGCGCACCCAAAAAAATGCCAGCCATCCCGGATGGCCGGCACCAAGCTCACAGCAGTTGGAGACTGAGACCCCGTCGCGCGTCGCCGCCGCCGGACAGCGCGCCCTCGGGGCAAGCCTCAATCTGCATGACCTCGACAACTTCGCCTTCGTCCACCCGGACTCGTCCGTTCGGGGTATGCGAAGCCCACATGCACGGCTCTAGTGTGTCCCTTCCCAATGACTTTCATGAAGGAGGGGCCGATGGCCAAAGCAGAGAATCTCGTGACATCGATCCAGGTGGAGATCGACGCGCCGGTAGCGCTGGTGTGGGAAGTGCTGACCGACTTTGCGCGCTACGCGGAATGGAATACGTTCTGCCCGGGGCTGGAGACCACCGGCCGGCTCGGCGACATGGTGTACATGCAGGTGCGCATCCCCGGCACCGACCAGGTCATCCCGGTCAACGAGTACCTGGTGGCGTGGGAGCCGGAACGCCTGCTCTCGTGGGAGCAGCGTCCCACCGACGAGAACAAGGATGCAGCGCGGCGCGACCAGTACCTGGAGGCCGTCGGGCCCGGGCACACCCGCTACTTCACCACTGACCTGTTCCTGGGGCTGAACGCGGAGACCATCATGCGCGAGCACGGTGCCTGGGTGAAGCAGGGGTTCGACCAGGTGGCACGCGACGTCAAGGCGCGCGCGGAAGCGTTGAATGCGCAACGGCAGGCCGGCCGGGGCTGACAGGCAGGTATTAGCCGAACGGCCTGCATAGGCAGGCCGTTCGACAGGTCATTGCGGAGGTCTCTGGCTCAGCACCACCAACGCCGCGGTGCCGCGGCTGCGCACGCAGGCGTCGTTGCAGTGGTCGTGCGCCGCGTCGGCAGAGGCCATGCTGACGGCAGGCATCTCCTGGCTGCCATGCGCGCTGGCAAAGTCGCCGCCCACGGCGATCGCCCAGGCCGCGCCCATTGCGGCGCCGGCCCCGACCAGGCCCGCCGCCCAACGAAATCCGAGCCGCTTCATCGCTGTCTCCTCCGCACCTTTGCTGGGTTTCCATGCTTTTGAAAGCATCGTAGTCAGTGCCGACGCGAAACTCTTCGTCCGAGCAGACTAGGGGGTATCCCGCAGCAGCGCCGGATCGAAAGTGGCGTCGGATCGACAGGAAGGGAGGGTGGACAAGGCCGGACGCGGCGGCACATCAGGTCCTTGATACAGCCGGGCCAGCGCTGCGGCACAGCCGGACAGGCCAGACGGCGCCAGGTGCATGGCGTGCGCGCTCAGCAGGCCCCACAGGTGCGCCACTAGCAGGCTGGACAGGCCGGGGGCCGGCAGCAGGCTAGCGAAGGTTGCGCGCAGCGTCTCGACGCCCGCCAGCACGCGGGCGCGCAGCGGGCAAAGCTCGCAGTCGTCGCCGCACTTGTGCTGCAGCAGCGCCGCCAGCAGGCTGACGTGGCGCGCCAGGTCATCGCCATGGAGCAAGGCGGCCAGCGCCTGCTCCAGCGTGCCTGGCCCGCTGCCGGCGCAGCCCTGCGCCAGTGGCGCGAGGCGGGCGGCGAAGTCGGCTTCGGCGCACGACAGCAGCGCGCCGAGCAGCTCGGTGCGGGAATGGAAATGCCCATAGACCGCGCCGCGCGTCATGCCGATGGCGCGGGCCACGTCGTCCACGGTGACGCAATGCAGGCCGCGGTGCCGGATCAGTTGCAGCGCGCTGGCCAGGATGCGCGCCCGCGTGACGGCGGCATCCTCGCGGGTGTGGCGGGCCATGGGCGCGGCCGGCTTACACGAAATGCACGTCGTCCGGCCCCCAGTGGGCGCGCATGCTGCGGATGCGGCCGTCTGCGCCGAACGTCATGATGTCGGTCACGTCGATGCGGGCCGGCCGCCCTTCCTGGCGGGCGTGCACCGCAAAGGTCAGCGCGGCGGCGTCGCCGTGCGAGCCGCGCGGCGGCGCCACCACCTCCAGGCGCGCGCCCAGCGCGGTGGTGTGCTGGTAGAAGGCCAGGATGGCCGGCTTGCCGGCGATCGGCTGCGCGCCGACCGGGTCTTCCACGGTGGCATCGTCAGCGTAGAGCGCGGCAACGCCCTGCGCGTCACCGGCATTGAAGCGTTCGACATAGGCGAGCAGCGTGGCTTTCATCGCGGCGCTATCGGGCATGGGGGTTCTCCTTGTTGTTCTAGCGTGCGGTGTAGCCGCCGTCGATCACCAGCTCGGCGCCGGTGACGTAGCGCCCGGCGTCGGACACGAGGTACAGGATGCCCGCGGCGATGTCGCGCGGCTGGCCCACCTTGCCCGCGGGGGTCTGCCCGCCCAGGTAGTCAAACAGCGCCTCGCCCTGCCCCGAGGCCTGGGCCACGTGTTCGAGCATCGGCGTGCGGATATAGCCGGGATGGATCGAGTTGGCGCGAATGCCCTTGCCGGCATAGAGCATGGCATCGGTCTTGGCCATCATCCGCACCGCGGCCTTGGACGCGTGATAAGGCGGCACGTCCGGCCCGCCAGCAATGCCGTACATCGACGACACGTTGACAATGGCGCCGCCGCCGGCGCGCTCCATGTGCCCGATGGCGTGCTTGGTGCACAGGAAGGTGCCGGTCACGTTCACGGCCATGACCTGCTGCCATTGCTCCAGCGTCACCTGGTGGGTCGGCTCGTTGGGACCTTCGATGCCGGCGTTGTTCACCAGGATGCCAAGGCCGCCGAAGCGCGCCGCGATCTCCGTGAACACGCGCGCCACGTCGCTTTCGCTGGTGACGTCGAGCTTCCAGAACGCGGCCTCGCCGCCTTCGGCGCAGATGGCTTCCGCGGTGGCCTTGCCGTCGGCTTCCAGCACGTCGAGCACGGCAACCTTCGCGCCGGCCGCGGCCAGCACGCGGGCGGTTTCCGCGCCGATGCCGCGCGCGGCACCGGTGATGGCGGCGACCTTGCCGCGCAGGTCGAACAGGCTATACGGGTATTCCATGATGCCTCCTGGGTCTTGTTGTGTGGGCGTGCGAGCCAATTATGCCGCGCCGCCCTGGGCGGTATCCGCCAGGAAGCCGAGACATTCACGGTTGAAATAAGCGGCGTGCTCCACCATCACCCAGTGGCCGCAGCGGTTGATCATGACGAAGCGCGCATCGGCGCAGCCGGCCAGGAATTTGGTGGCGCCCGAGGCGGGATTGAACTGGTCTTCCGTGCCCCAGAAGCCAAGCACCGGGCACCGGATCTCGCCCAGCCGCGCGGTCAGGTTGGGCACCTTCATGGTGGCCAGCACCTCGCGCGGCTGCTCGCGGCACACCGCCATGCGCTCGTCGACCAGCGCGTCGGTGACCAGGCTGGCGTCGTGCACCAGCAGTTGCAGCAGCTGCCGCATGGTGTCCGGGTTCATGTGGCCACCGGTAAACAGCGACACCATGCGCTGGATGCCCTCCATCTGGAAATAGGTTTCGCGCTCTTCCACGCCGCCAGGCGCCATCATCACCAGGCGGCTGACATGCTCCGGGAAGTCCAGCGCGTACTTCAGCGCGATGGCGCCGCCAAGCGAATTGCCCACCAGCACGCAGCGCGGCAGCTCCAGTGCCAGCAACTGCTCACGCAGCGCGGCGACGAAGAAGTCCAGCGTGTACTCGACATCGTCCGGCTTGGACGACAGGCCATACCCCGGCAGGTCCACCACCACGGTGCGAAAGCCCGCCTCGGCGAAGGCCGGCGCGTTGTGACGAAAGTTGCTGTGCCCGCTCGCGCCCGGCCCGCTGCCGTGGATAAAGACCACCGGCTCGCCGCTGCCGGAGTCCAGGCAGTGCAGGCGCAGGCCCGTTGACGTGGTGATGAAGCGCCCGACCGGCAGGTTCGGGTGTGGGGACAAAGGCGTGTGCTGTGACGTAGCGGACATGAGGGCGTCTCCCGTGGTTTGCCCAGCATATTGCGCAGCGCCGCCACCCCGGGCATCGTTCATTCGGACTACGAGCCGGACGGCCACTTCTCCTACGATGGGCGCTCCATGCATCAAGGGGGACCCATGACAGGATTCAACTACACCGGCCAGACCGTGCTGGTCACGGGCGGCATGCGCGGCATCGGCCGCGCCATCAGCGAGGCCTTCCTGCGCGCCGGCGCGCAGGTCTTCGTATGCGGCCGCACCGCACCCGCCGACGACAGCGAACTGCCGGCCGCGGATGGCCACAGCGCCCGCTTCATCGCGGCGGACATCCGCGACATCGAACAGGTCGATGCCATGCTGGCGCAGATCGCGCAGGCCAGCCCCACGCTCGACGTGGTCATCCACAACGCCGGCGGTTCGCCGTTCGCGCTGGTTGCGCAGGCCTCGCCACGGCTGCTGGAATCGGTGATCCGGCTCAACCTGGTGGCGCCGCTGCAACTCGCGCAGCGCGCCAATGCACGGATGCAGCAACAGGCCGGCGGCGGCACGCAGCTGTTCGTGGGCAGCGTCAGCGCGCTGCGTCCTTCGCCCGGCACGGCGGCCTACGGCGCCGCCAAGGCCGGCATCCTCAATGCGGTGCGCACGCTCGCGGTGGAATGGGCGCCCAAGGTGCGCGTGGCCGCGGTCAGCCCGGGCATGGTGCTGACCGAGACCTCGCAGCAGCAGCACTACGGCGACCCCGAGGCGTTGCGCACCATGGCCGCGACGGTGCCGCTGGGCCGGCTCGCGCACCCGGACGACATCGCCGGCGCGTGCCTGTTCCTGGCATCGCCGCAGGCGTCGTACGTGTCGGGCGCCAATCTCGTGATCGACGGTGGCGGCGAGCGTCCGGCCTTCCTCGACGCGGCTTCGCTCAATCGCGGCTGAGCGGCTGCCGCCCGTAGGGAAACCGCCTAGTCCGTTCTGCCGATTTGTGCATGGCTTCCCCTCTCTACGCTTGCGGCCAGGCGAGCGCCATTCGAAGTGCCAGGCAATGAACCAACACCGACACCACGGGGAGACCACCATGCACCATTCACCATTCGGCCCACTGAAACGCCGCAACCGGCTGCGGCCAATCGCTGCCGCGGCAGCGCTGGCCGCGCTGCTTGCAACGCCAGCCAGGGCGGGCGACACCATCGATCTCGGCCACGACACCACGCTCGACTACAGCGTCACCGCCTCCTACGGGGCGGCGGTGCGCACCGGCCACCAGAGCAACACGCTGCTGAGCCCGGCCAATATCAACGGCGACGATGGCAACCGCAACTTCAAGCGCGGCGACATGATCGCCAACCGCGTCTCGCTGCTGGGCGAAGCGCATCTCAAGCACGACGCCTTCGGCGCGCTGGTGCGCGGCAGCGTGTTCCAGGACTGGGCCTACAGCGGCACCAACTCGAACAATGCGCCGTTCACGGTCAACCACAGCGGCCCGTTCAACCAGTTCACCGACTCCGCGAAGGACTATCACGAGCACCGCGCGCAACTGCTCGATGCCTATGTCTATGGCGCGGCGCCGATCGGCAGCACGCAGCTGAGCTTCAAGCTGGGCAACCAGGTGGTCGCCTGGGGCGAGAGCCTGTTCTTCGCCAATATCGCCGGCGCGCAAGGGCCTGCCGATGCCACCAAGGCCTTCGTGCCGGGCGCCGAGGTCAAGGACATCCTGCTGCCGGTGCCGCAGGCGTCGCTGCAGCTGCAGGTCACGCCGGCATTCAGCGTGATGGGCTATTACCAGTTCACCTACAAGCCGAACCAGATCTTCGCACCGGGCAGCTATTTCAGCTCCACCGACGTGGTCGGCCCGGGCGCGGAGTTCATCATCGGGCCCGGCTTCAACATCCCGCGCGGCCCGGATATCCGCCCCTCGGACTGGGGGCAGTGGGGCGTGGGCGCGCGCTTCCGCGTATTTGACAGCACCGAGATCGGGATCTACCAGCTGCGCTATCACGACAAGAACCCGAGCGTGGTCACCTCGCTCTTCCCCACGCTGCAGTACCAGCAGAAGTTCTACGGCGGCATCAACCTGACCGGCGCCAGCTTCTCCACGCAGGTGCTGGGCGCCAACGTCGCCGGTGAAGTCAGCTACAAGGACGGCGTGCCGATGCTGGTGGACGTGGCCGGCTCGCCCACCGCGACACGCGGCAAGGCGCTGCAGGGCCAGCTCTCCGCGATCTACTCGGTGGGCCCGACCTTCCTGGCCGACTCGCAGACGCTGCTGGGCGAAGTCGCCTACCTGCACGTGCTGGACGTGGACCCGGTGATGGGCTTCAGCAAGCTGTCGAACACCCGCAACTCGGCGGCGTTCCAGGTGGGCTGGTCGCTGAACTACAACAATGTGTTCGATGGCTGGGACATGAGTGTGCCACTCACCTACGCCCAGCAGTTCAGCGGCCAGTCGGCGGTGGCCGGCGCCTTCGGCACGCTGATGGGCTATGGCGACAAGCGCGCCAGCGTGGGGCTGACCTTCAAGTACCTGAACAACCTGGAGCTCAACCTGACCTACGCCGCGTTCATCGGCGGGGCCAACATCGCCAACCGTCCGCTGGCTGACCGCGACTACGTGGCCTTCAACGCCAAGTACTCGTTCTGACCTTCGTCCTGACCCGAACTGCCGCGGCGCGCTGCCGCCGCGGCAGCGCGGCCCGACCCTCCCCTGCCATGAACGCCGACCTGATCACCACGCTCAGCAATGAACTCCACCATGCGCTGGTCACGCGCGCGCCGGTGCCGCCGCTCAGCGGCCGCGGACTGGGGCTCGACGTCCACGCTGCCTATCGCATCCAGCAAGGCTTTATCGCCCACCGGCTGGCGGCCGGCGACCGCATCACCGGCAAGAAGATCGGCGTGACCAGCGAGGCCGTCCAGCAGATGCTGGACGTGCACCAGCCGGACTTCGGCATCCTGCTGCACAGCATGCAGTACGCCGCCGGGCAGCCCATTCCCACCGATACCCTGATCCAGCCGCGCGCCGAGGGCGAGATTGCCTTCTTCCTGCGGCGCGACCTGCGCGGCCCGGGCGTGACGCGCGCCGATGTGCTCGACGCCACCGAAACGGTGGCGGCCTGCTTCGAGATGGTGGATTCGCGCATCCGGGACTGGCGCATCCGCATCGAGGACACCGTCGCCGACAACGCCTCTTGCGGCGTCTATGTGCTCGGCGAGGAACGCGTCAGCCCGCACGCGCTGGACCTGGGCGCATGCGCGATGACGCTCGAGAAGAACGGCGAGTGCGTGGCCACCGGGCTTGGCAGCGCCGCGCTGGGGCATCCCGCCGACGCGGTGGCGTGGCTGGCCAACACCCTGGGCAGCTTCGGCATTCCCCTGCTGGCCGGCGAGACCATCCTGTCGGGTTCGCTGGCGGCGCTGATTCCGGTGCAGGCGGGCGACCGGCTATCCATGCATATCACCGGCATCGGCGGCTGCAGCGCCGTATTCCGCTGACTTCCACGACTTTCCTGACTTCCTGACTTTTGCCTAGCGAGACCCCATGAACAAGATCCGATGTGCCCTGATCGGGCCCGGCAATATCGGCACCGACCTGCTCTACAAGCTGCGCCGCAGCGACATCCTGGAACCGGTCTGGATGGTCGGCGTGGAGCCGTCCTCCGAAGGCCTGGCGCGTGCGCGCGAGCTGGGGCTGAAGACCACCAGCGAGGGCATCGACGGCCTGCTGCCGCACCTGGAGGCCGACGATATCCGCATCGCCTTCGATGCCACCTCCGCCTACGTCCACGCCGAGCACTCGGCCAAGCTGACCGCGCGCGGCGTGCGCGTGATCGACCTGACGCCGGCGGCGATCGGGCCGTTCTGCGTGCCGCCGGTCAACCTGGACGCCCATATCGGCAGCAACGAGATGAACGTCAATATGGTCACGTGCGGCGGGCAGGCCACCATCCCCATGGTGTACGCGGTCTCGCGCGTGCAGCCGGTGGCCTATGGCGAGATCGTGGCAACGGTGTCGTCGCGCTCGGTCGGGCCCGGCACGCGCCGCAATATCGACGAGTTCACGCGCACCACGGCGGGCGCGATCGAAGCCGTGGGCGGCGCGCGCCAGGGCAAGGCCATCATCGTGATCAACCCGGCCGAGCCGCCGCTGATCATGCGCGACACCATCCACTGCCTGACCGACGATGCGCCCGACGTTGCCGCGATTACCGCCTCGGTGCACGACATGATTGCCGAAGTGCGCAAGTACGTGCCCGGCTACACGCTGAAGAACGGCCCGGTGTTCGACGGCAAGCGCGTGTCGATCTTCCTGGAGGTCGAGGGCCTGGGCGACTACCTGCCCAAGTATGCCGGCAACCTGGACATCATGACCGCCTCGGCCGCCCGCACCGCCGAATGCATCGCCGCCGCCATGCGCGCCGGCAGCGCGCAAGAAACCGCCAACGCCTGAGGAGCCTGCCATGGTCCAACGCATCACCCTGCACGACATGACCCTGCGCGACGGCATGCACCCGAAGCGCCACCAGATCTCGCTGGAACAGATGAAGGGCATTGCCCGCGGGCTGGACGCCGCCGGCGTGCCGCTGATCGAGGTCACCCACGGCGATGGCCTGGGCGGCGCCTCGGTCAACTACGGCTTCCCCGCGCACAGCGATGAGGAATACCTGCGCGCGGTGCTGGGCGAACTGAAGCAGGCGCGCGTCTCCGCGCTGCTGCTGCCCGGCATCGGCACCGTCGACCACCTGCGGATGGCGCATGAGATCGGCGTGCATACCATCCGCGTCGCCACCCACTGCACCGAGGCCGATGTCTCGGAGCAGCATATCGGCATGGCGCGCAAGCTGGGCATGGATACCGTGGGCTTTCTGATGATGGCGCACATGGCACCGGTGCAGACGCTGGTGCAGCAGGCGCTGCTGATGGAAAGCTATGGTGCCAACTGCCTGTATATCACCGATTCAGCCGGGCACATGCTGCCGCACGATGTCACCGAGAAGCTGGGCGCCGTGCGGCAGGCGCTGCGCCCCGAGACCGAGCTGGGCTTCCACGGCCACCACAACCTTGCCATGGGCGTGGCCAATTCGCTCGCCGCGATCGCCTGCGGCGCCAGCCGCATCGACGCCGCCGCCGCCGGGCTGGGCGCCGGTGCCGGCAATACGCCGATGGAAGTGCTGGTGGCCGTGTGCGAGCGCATGGGCATCGAGACCGGCGTCGACGTATACCGCATCGCCGACGTGGCCGAGGACCTGGTGGTGCCGATCATGGACCACCCCATCCGCATCGACCGCGACGCGCTCACGCTGGGCTATGCCGGCGTGTATTCGTCCTTCCTGCTGTTCGCCAAGCGCGCCGAGGCCAAGTACCGCATCCCCGCGCGCGAGATCCTGGTCGAGCTCGGCCGGCAGCGGCTGGTGGGCGGGCAGGAGGACATGATCGAGGATACGGCGATCACGCTGGCGCGCGAACGGGGCCTGCTGGTGCCGTGACGCTGCCGCCCCGGTTTCGATCAAGCCTGGCGGCGCCGCTGCGCGGCCGGGCATGGCTTTCATCACGCACCAGAGAATGGAGACAGGTTCCCATGCTTCGACTTCCCACCCGCCTGCGGCTCGCTAGCCTCGGTATCGCGGCCGCGGCACTCGCCGCCGCGGCCAGCCCCGCGCACGCGCTCAATATCCTGCTGACCAATGACGACGGCTGCGCCGCACCTGGCATCACCGCGGTCCGCAAGGCCCTGCAGGACGCCGGCCACCGCGTCATCACGGTCGGGCCGGCCAGCAACCAGAGCGGCTCGGGCGCTGCCTATGCCGTGCCCGACGGGCGCACCCGGCTGGTAGTGGATCCGCTCGCCGGCAGCGCCGACACCTTCTGCGTGCACCGGGTCAAGGCCACCTTCGTCGCAGGCGGCGCGCTCAATGCCACCAACCCGGAATACCTGGGCAGCGGCTCGCCGGTTGACGCCACCGCCATGGGCCTGAAGATCGTCGGGCCGGAAAGCAGCTTCACGCCGGACCTGGTCGTCTCCGGGGCCAACTTCGGCGAGAACCTGTCGGACTCCATTCCGCACTCGGGCACGGTGATGAACGTGCTGTTCGCCGCGCGCCGCGGCGTGCCCGGCATCGCGCTGAGCGTCGGCGTGGACTTTGCCGAAGCACGCACCGGCTTCGGCAGCACCGTGGCCGCGTTCCCCAAGGCCGGGGCCTTCCTGGCCCGCGTGATTGCCAGCCTGGAAGCCACGCGCACAGCCGGCCAGCCATTGCTGCCGGTGGCCCACCCGCTGAGCATCAACTACCCGATCGCTGCCGGCGGAACCCCTGCCGGCGTGCGCCTGACCACGCCTGGCACGGTGGATTCCTTTACCACCGCCTACAAGCGCAATGCCGACAACACGGTATCGATCGACGTGGGCGCGCCTGAGACCGAAGCGGCAGCGCTGGCGCGGATCGCGGAGACGCCGGCCTTCCTGGCCAAGTACATCACGATCTCGGCGCTTGACGTCGACTTCCGCCCGACGCCGCTGGCGCGCGGCCTGTTCAACCGCTCGCGCCGCGAGCTGGCCACCCTGGCACCTTAGGCGGAGCAACCATGGGCAAGGACCTTAGATCCTGGCGCCACCTCGTGCTCGTATGCGGGGTCGCGGCGGTCGCAGCATGCGGGGATGACCATGCGCCGGAAGTGAGCGGCACGGCTGCCGTCGGCGCCGCGCTGGCAGGCGCCACCGTGCAGTTGCGCGATGCGCAAGGGCAAGTGCGCAACGCAACCACCGATGCAAAGGGCGCATTCCGCCTGGCCGAGGTGCCGGGCGGCGCGCTGATGGTGCGCTGCGAGGGCGGGCTCGCGCAGGGCGAGCCGAACCGCCTGCGGCTGCATGGCCTGGTGCTGGGCGGGCGCACCGTGAACTGCTCGCCGCTGACGGAGCTGGCGTTGTGGAAGCTGCTGGGCGGGCCGCCGGCCCAGGCGTTCGACAGTTTCGGGCAGGGGCGCGCCAGGGACCTGTCCGCCGAAGCCATGGCCGAAGCGGAAGCCGCGGTACTGGCTGCGCTGGCGGCAGGTGCCGGGGTCGATATCGACCCCGCTGCCTTACCCCGGCGCTGGCATGACACGCCGCTGGAGGCCGGCAATGCCAGCGATCCCCATGACGCCGCGCTGGATGCGCTGCGCGACGCGATTGCCGACCAGGCTTCCATGGACTTCATGGGCGAGATGGTGGTGCGCGGCGTGTGCGTGGCCGACGGAACCTGCGGGTGAGTCGGTTGCCGCTGCGCCGCCAACAGGCAGCCTGAAGCGGCCGGTTTGCCAACCGCAAACGCCGCCCCCTTGCCAGGGGGCGGCGTTTCTGCTTTTTATATCACCCCTGAATCTTTTTTCCAGACCCGGAGGAAATGTGGCTCGCGCGGTGCTTTTCGGGCATATGGGCAAGTGGACCGGCCTGCCGTCGCTGCGCGTGACGGTGGCGCCGGTGTCCGCCATCGACAGCCATCTGGGTGCGGGTCTCGGCGCTCCCCGGCCTGATGGCGATCGCCGGGCTGATGGCGATCGCCGGGCTGATGGCGGGGCTGGGGGTGGCGCTGTCGCTGTTCTGGACGCCCGGCAAGCTGGCGGCACGGCGCAACGGGAGCTGACATGCGGCGCACGCTGACGGGCCTGACCCGATGGCTGCTCGCCGGTACGCTGGCCTGTGCCTCGCTGGCCGCCCCGGCTGCCAGCGCCCCGGCCTGCAAGTGGGCGGACTGGGATGCCTTCAGGCGAACCCTGCTGAGCGCCGACGGCCGCGTGATCGATGCCAGCACCGAGAACCAGGCCACGGTGTCTGAAGGCCAGGCCTACGGCCTGTTCTTTGCCCTCGCGGCCAATGACCGCGCCAGCTTCGACAAGCTGCTTGCCTGGACCGAGAACAACCTCGCCCAGGGCGACCTGATCGCGCACCTGCCGGCCTGGATCTGGGGACGGCTGCCGCCGGAGCAGGCCAAATCGGCAGGCAAGGCCGCGGACAGCTGGGGCGTGATCGATGCCAACCCGGCCTCGGACGCCGACCTGTGGCTCGCCTACACCCTGCTGGAAGCCGGCCGGCTCTGGCAGGAGCGGCGCTTCACCGCGCTCGGCACGCTGATGGCCCGGCGCATCCTGCGCGAGGAAACGGCGGTGCTGCCGAGCCTGGGCCGCACCGTGTTGCCCGGCGCGCAGGGGTTCAAGCTGAGCGAGCGCCGCTGGCGCCTGAACCCAAGCTATGTGCCGATGCAGGTCATGCGCCGGCTGGCCACGCTGCTGCCCGATGAACCGGCCTGGCAGCAACTGGTGGCCAGTTCGGCCAGGCTGATGCTGGACACCGCACCGCGCGGCTTCGCGCCGGACTGGGTGGAATACGAGACCGGGCGTGGCTTCCTGCCCGATGCGCAAACGCACGCCGAAAGCGCCTACAACGCGATCCGCGTCTACCTGTGGGCCGGCATGCTGGCCAGCGACGAGCCCCAGCGCGCCGCGCTGCTGCGCACCTTCACACCGCTGGCGGACTACGTGGCGGCCAAGGGCTTCCCGCCCGAACGCGTCGATACGCAGACCGGCCAGCCCGGCCCCAACGCCGGCAACGGCGGCTTCTCCGCCGCGGTGGCGCCCTACCTGGCCGCGCTCGGCCGCGCCGACCAGGCCAGCGCGCAAGCGCGCCGCACGCGCGAACTGGCGCAGCGCGAGCCGCCCGGCTACTACACGCAGGTGCTGACGCTGTTCGGCCTGGGCTACCTCGACGGCCAGTTCCGCTTCGCGCGCGACGGCGCGCTCGTCCCCGCATGGAAGACAGGATGCCCCGCGCGCTGACGGCCACGTTCATGCCCGCGCTGTTTGGCGCGGCCGGCAGGCGCTAGCGAAGAAGGCGCACGGAGGCCGAGGCTGGCACGGCTATCAAGATAGCCAGCGAAGTGCCGTAATCGCTAGAATGCGCGTTAATGCGCAGCGGTGCGCGTTGGTCTGATCCCGGAGCCGGCATGGAACCCCTCTCTTTTGAATTCGTCACCGTTGAGGAAGCAAAGAAGGTACTGGACGGCGCGCCGCCAGTGCACGCCGAGCCTGACTGGAGCGGCGTGCGGCGCCCGCCTTCGCCGGAAGATACCTTGCTTACAGACGTCGCCATACGGTGGCTGGCGTCGCTGCCGGCCGAGGCGCGACCCGTGGAGCTATGCCGCCGCTATGCGCGCATCGGCAACCAATTGGCTGCGCTATCTGTTAACCCGGCGGCTCTGCATGCTTTCCTGGTTGAGCTGCTGATCGACAAGCGCGGTGGGAGGCAGGGGTTTCCGGATGGGATTGCGTTTGAGTTGTCGCGGTTGCATGAGTATGTGGTGCGACTATTGCCTGGGTTGGGGGGTGAGCAGGGGTGGCCTGAGTTGGTGGATTGAGGTGGGCTGGGGTTGTACGCTAAGCGGTAGCGTGACGCCATGCGGTCGCTCGTCGCCCTTGGCGGGCGTGGCTGTTTCGCCG
>NZ_JFJW01000114.1:0-2573 GCF_000611125.1 Cupriavidus sp. SK-4 | reverse complement strand
GCTCCAGGAACTTGGTGAGCAGGTTGAAGCAGGTCGTCTTGCCGGCGCCGTTGGGGCCGATCAACGCATGGATCGACCCGCGGCGCACCTGCAGGTTGACGTCGCTCACCGCCGTGAACCCCTTGAACTCCTTGGTGAGGTTCCGCGTTTCCAGGATGGTTTCCAGCTGATTCATGTCTCCTGCCCGCCCTCTTGCTGAACTGCCGGGGTGATGCCCGGCACTGACAATGGTCCGAACCGGCCTTGTAGGCCCTTGCTGCCGCTTGTTCCGCCAGGCTGGCCATGGTTGCGGCCCTGCCTGCGGCTTTCTGTTTTGGTGCGGGGCGGCTCCCGCGCAGGTTGCGGCGATGGCTTCGATGTGCTGCCGACGCACCCTGTGAGGCGTCTATTGTGTGCGCCTGTTGCATCGCAAAACATCGGGGTTTGCACTATGAAACATGAACCAAGTGTCAGTTTTTTTGCGAGCGCACATGAGCAGGCCGCGCCACTTGGTCACGGCCCCGCCCGCGACCCCGTGGCGCGCTCATGTCAGGCGCCTGCAGCGGCTGCCGCCGGCGCCGGTTGCACCAATACTTCCGCCGCTGCCAGGCCCTGCCGGCGGTCTTCGCGGATCAGGTCGCTGGCGCGCTCGGCGATCATGATGGTCGGCGAATTGGTGTTGCCCGACGTGATCAGCGGCATCACCGAGGCATCGACCACGCGCAGTCCGTCGATGCCCAGCACGCGCAGGCGATGGTCGACCACGGCCATCGGGTCGTCGGCGCGGCCCATCTTGCAGGTGCCAACCGGATGGAAGATGGTGGTGCCGATATTGCCGGCCGCTTCGGCCAGCTGTTCGTCGGTCTGGAATGCCGGGCCCGGCAGCCATTCCTCGGGCTGGAACGGCGCCAGCGCCGGCGACGCCACGATACGGCGCGTGAGCCGGATGGAGTCGGCCGCGACTTTCCGATCCTCGTCAGTCGCCAGGTAATTGGGCGCGATCACCGGCGCCTGGCGGAAATCCGCGCTGCCGACATGGACGCTGCCGCGCGAGGTCGGCCGCAGGTTGCAGGCACTCGCGGTAAAGGCATTGAACGCATGCAGCGGGTCGCCGAACTTGTCCAGCGACAACGGCTGCACGTGGTACTCCACGTTCGGCCGCGCCTGCGATGGGTCCGAGCGCGCAAAGGCGCCCAGCTGCGACGGCGCCATGCTCATCGGACCGCTCTGGTTGAAGGCGTACTGCACGCCGATACAGAACTTGCCCCACAGGCTCGCGGCGCGCGTGTTGAGCGTGCGCACGCCGCTGACCTTCACCACCGAGCGCAGCTGGAGGTGGTCCTGCAGGTTCTCGCCCACGCCGGGGAGCGCATGGCGCACCGGGATACCCAGCGCCTGCAGGCGCTCGGCCTGGCCGATGCCCGACAGTTCCAGCAGCTGCGGCGTATTGACCGCGCCCGCGGCCAGGATCACTTCCTGCGTGGCCGCCACCGTGTGCGGCCGGCCGCCGCCGATATAGTTCACGCCGGTGCAACGGCGCCCGTCGAAGGTCAGCCCGCTCACCTGCGCCCCGGTGACAATGGTCAGGTTGGGACGCTCCGACGCACGCCGCAGGAAGGCCTTGGCCGTGTTCCAGCGGATGCCGCGGCGCTGGTTCACTTCGAAATAGCCGACACCGAAGTTGTCGCCGCGGTTGAAATCCTCCGTGCGCGGAATCCCCGCCTCTTCGGCGGCATCGGCAAAGCGCTCCAGGATGTCCCAGCGCAGCCGCTGGCCTTCCACGCGCCATTCACCGCCGGCGCCATGGAATTCGCTCGGGCCGCGGTGGTGGTCCTCGCTGCGCTTGAACAGCGGCAGCACATTGTCCCAGCGCCAGCCAGCGTCGCCGGTGAGCCGCGCCCACTCGTCATAATCCTCGCGCTGGCCGCGCATATAGATCATGCCGTTGATCGACGAGCAACCGCCCAGCACGCGCCCGCGCGGATAGCCCAGCGAGCGGCCGTTCAGCCCGGCCTCGGCCTCGGTGCGATAAAGCCAGTCGGTGCGCGGGTTGCCGATGCAGTACAGGTAGCCCACCGGGATATGGATCCAGTGGTAATCGTCCTTGCCGCCGGCCTCCAGCAGCAGCACGTTGACGTCCGCATCCTGCGTCAGGCGGTTCGCCAGGACGCAGCCGGCCGAACCGGCCCCCACGATGATGTAGTCGAATGTCTCCATCGCTGTTCTTGTCATCATCGTTGCGGCTTATTTCGCTACCGGCATGGTGAACTCAGCCCCCTTGGCGATCGAATCCGGCCAGCGCTGCATCACGCTCTTGTAGCGCGTGTAGAAGCGCACGCCCTCTTCGCCATAGGCATGGTGGTCGCCGAACAGCGAGCGCTTCCAGCCACCGAATGAATGCCATGCCATCGGCACCGGAATCGGCACGTTGATGCCGACCATGCCGATCTGGATCTGCCGCGCGAACGCACGCGCGATGCCGCCGTCGCTGGTGTAGCACGACACGCCGTTGCCGTACTCGTGCGCATTGATCAGCGCCACGGCTTCGGCAAAGTCATGCACGCGCACTACCGACAGCACCGGGCCGAAGATCT
>NZ_JFJW01000113.1:11513-12388 GCF_000611125.1 Cupriavidus sp. SK-4 | reverse complement strand
GCGCGCCAGCCACGCGGCGCCGTGCGCGGTCGGGCCGGAGCCCACCTGGGCAAAGGTGCCAAGCTGGCGCACGCAGGCGCGCACCGCGCGGCACAGCGCGCGGTGGCCGCCAAACAGGCGCAGGCTGGCGGTGACGTCCAGCATCACCGTGGCCGACTCCGGTTCCTCGTCGACAGTCACGCCCGGCGTGAAATGCAGCAGCGCCAGCGCCACCGCCTCCATCAACGAAGCTTCCGCGGCCAGGTCGCGCTCCAGCTGCACGATATCGGCCGACAGCGCCTGCACGCCGCCGCGGCGCATGCCGTAGCGCACGCCGAGCTGCATCGCCGGGCCGTTGGCCAGCACCACCTGCTCGCGCGCCATCACCGCCACCGGCAGCGCATGGTGCAGCGTGGCGGTGGTGGCAGGCGGGCTCTCAGCGGGCGCCAGCTCAGGCCAGTTGGGCTGCAGGGCGTCCAGGGGCAGGCGCGGCAGGTGCACCGCGATCCAGTACGACATCGGAAGAAGATGGAGAAGACGATTCAGACAAGGCAGGTGCTCCTGCCGGGACAGGCCAGGCGGCTGCGCGCGTGGCCGCTGCCATCCCGTCCAGGCGCAGCAACAGCGGCGTGTCCCGCACCGGCCCGCGCCGCTTGTGGAAGGTGATCGACAGCACATTGCCGGGCAGCGGCGCCAGCAGCAGCCGCAGCACCGCCGGCGACGACTCGCGCAGCGCCGTGGCCGGGCGCAGCGCCCATGCCACCGCGTCGCCGGCCTGCGCCAGCACCTGCAGGCGGCGCAGCGCCTCGGGGCGGGCCGCGGGCAGCCAGACCAGCACGCCGCCAAAGGCCTGGCTGCGCAGCACCTGCTCGGCCGCCCACAGCATGTCGGCCTGC
>NZ_JFJW01000113.1:0-11478 GCF_000611125.1 Cupriavidus sp. SK-4 | reverse complement strand
CGCATCCAGTAGAGCTGGCGCGCCGGCAGCCCGGCCGCGGCCAGCCCCATCGCATTGGGCAGGTAAGGCGGCGCCACCAGCGCAATGCGACGCCCGGCCCCGGCCAGCGCACGCAGCGCCGGCAGCAGCAGGCGCAGCTCGCCCGCACCACCCTGCGCCGTCAGCAACTCCGTCAGCCCGCCCGCCGGCCAGCCGCCGCCGGGCAACTCCGCCGACAGCGCGTCATACCCGGTCGGGCATATCGCCGCACTGCCGGCACGGCCCAGCTGGCCGGCCCGCCACAGCCCGGGATAGCGCTGCTCGAGCGCCGACAGCTCCTGCTGGCGCGAGGCCGGGGCAGACGGGGCAGGCTCCGGGGGCGCCGGCGCAGGGAAAAGAAGGCCCTCCGCCGCCATGGGCGGGGCTGCGTGCGATTGCGCAGTCATGTGGAGTTAGCGTCGCTCGCCGGGGCGGCGAGGAACTAGTATGTTTACGATACCTGTATATTTATACAGTATCTGGTGCCAGCGCAAGGGGTAGCGGCAAGGGGTGGCTTGGGGGACACCGGGGAAGTGAGACGGGCGGGCGGCGGCCCGTCTTCATTTGCTTCCAGCCGGTTTCATGCCGGGTGGTGGTTCGCAATAGAAAATAATTCGATAGCATTACTTTATAGAAATATAGCTACTATCGAATGATAACTGGTTATCGGCGCGCCGATGTATCATACTAAGACATGCATACATCAGTGAAATAATGCTATGTCATTAGTTTCTCAGTGCCGCGACATGCGTGAAGCCAGAGGCAAGACCCTGACCGAGATCGGGCGGGTGCTGGGCATGGCAAGCCAGAACCTGTCAGCGATCCTGCTGGGGAAGAAGGACAGCCGCGCATCCACCCTCGAAGCCCTGGCGGCCGCACTGGACGCGGAATGGGTCCTGGTGCCCAACGAGCGGGCACAGGAAGTCAGGCAAGTCCTGGAAGGCAAAGGCAGCGGGCCCGACCGCAGCGCCCGCAGCGCAGTCGACATCTTCCTGGACCAGGAATGAGCTACGAACTGCATCCGCGCTTTCTTGAGGTCCGGCTCTACGACCAGCTATGCGGCTACCTGTGCGAGGCCAGCGGCAATGTCCGGTTCGTGCCATCCGAAGCCTTCCGGGGCGACACGCGCCGCCCCACGCTGAGCCTGTCGATCAGCGTCCCGACCGCGGCCGGCCGCAAGGCCACCGCCGAGGTGCTGGACAACCCCTTTCACCCTGCCGTCTACAGCACGGGCCATGAACTGCCGCCCTACTTTGCCGGCCTGCTGCCCGAGGGCGAACTGCGCAAGCGGCTCGAGGCAACGCGGAGCAATCCCGATGACAAGGACGATTTCGGCATCCTGTCATCGGCCGGCAATGATCTCCCCGGGGCCGTCGTCATCGTGCCCGCGGACATCGGCGCCTTGCCGGAGTATGCGCGGACGTATGGCGTGACCGGCGGCGCGGACAACCTGGAAATTGCCGTGGTGGAGGGCGCGACCCAGGGCGCGGCCTCGGTGTCGGGCGTGCAGAACAAGCTGGCCCTGTCGACGGTGCTGCAGGACAAGCGCTACACCCTGCCAGCCAAGGGCAGGCTGTCCGACATCATCGCCAAGCTTCCTGCCAGGAACGATGATTCGCAGGTATTCAACGAATCGATCTCGATGCAGCTCGCGGCCGCCGCCGGCGTCCATGTTGCGCCGACCAGAGTGCTGCCAGTCTCGACCATCGAGGTCGAGGGACTGGTTGAATCGCTGGGCGAAAACCTGCACTACCTTGCGGTGGACAGGTTTGACCGCACCCCGGCCGGGCGTGTGCACGCCGAAGACGGCTGCCAGATGCTGGGCAGGATGCCGGCAAAGAAGTACGCCGGCATCGAGAGCTACATTCAGCTCGTTGCCGCCCTGTATCGCCTGAGTCCGAGCGGGGTCGAGCATGCCCGGCAGTTCTTCCTGCGCCAGGCGGTCAACACGCTGATCGGCAACAGCGATGCGCACCTGAAGAACTTCTCGGTGATCTATCCCAACGGGGTCTTGCCCGAACTGTCACCGGCGTACGACATCGTCTGCGTGGCGGCGCTCCCCGGCTTTGCAACCTACGGCCAGAACGTTGCCATCGACCAGCGGCAGCGTGAAGAAACCCTGGCAACGTACGAGACCATCGCGGAAAAGGCCGGCGTCCCGCGGCGCATTGCGACCGCCGCCGTCAGGGAAGCCGTCGCGCTGGCGCATGCCAACTGGCCGCGCATGCTGGACGACCTGGACGCGCCGCAGGCGATCCGCAATGTCGTTGCCGAGCGCCTGCAGACGCTGCCGCTTGCACGGGCCGGCAGGCCGGCCCGGTGAGGCGCCCCGCCACCCACCCCTCACGGCGCCTGCATCGACACCCCGTAGCCGGCAAAGATGCGCGCCAGCTCGCCATTGCTGCGCAGCGCGCTCAACGCCTTTTCCAGCGCTTCGGCCAGTTCCCGCTCGTCTGCCTTGACCGCCATGCCGACGGCCCACCCGCGCTGCGGCAGCAGCGGCGCGCTGGGTTCCGTCGCGGCAAAGCGCGCCCCGGATTGCCCCGCGGCCTTGAGCCCGCTCTCGTATTGGGCGCGCGTCACCATCGCCGCCGCAATCTCGCCGGAGAACAGCGCGCGCAATGCCGCGTCGGCTTCGGGGTAGATCCTGACCTTGTCGCGCAAGGCGCCGCCCGCGCCGGATAGCAGCGCATTGGCCCCGGCCGAACCGGCTGCGGCGCCGGTCGCCTGCCCGGCCAGGTCTTCCAGGCCGCGAACCGCCGGCACGCGCTCGCGGTCCTGCACCAGCACGAAGGACTCGCGGTAATACGGCGCGAAGATCAGCGCCTTGTCGTTCTCGCGCATGAAGGCGCGGTCGACCGGCACGTGCAGCATCACGTCGGCCGGTCCGTAGCCAAGGTAATGGCCGCGCCAGACCATGGCACGCAAGTCGTCAGCCATGCTTTCATCGGCATCGAACGGCATCAGCGCCACCGACAGGCCCAACTCCTTGCCCAGTGCCCTGGCCAGGGCCACGTCGATGCCCGCGACCTGGCTGCCCGCGATCGCGGAGAACGGCGGCAAGCCTTTGTAGACCGCCACCTTGAGGGTGCCGGCCTGGCGGATCCTGGCCAGGTCAGCCTGGGCCGGTTGCGCGCAGACGAGCGCGGCGGCAGCCAGCATGGCGCCGCACAGCCAGCGCACGGCGCCGGCCGGCGCCGCCGGCATGGGGGACACGGAAAGCCTAGGGCCGCGGACAGGGCTGGCAGGCATGGGATGGCTCCTGGAAAATGCGTTGACCCGGCACTGCGGGCCGGGGCTGGACAACGGGAAGGATTGCCGGCGCAGCCGCCCCTTACTCGCCGCGCGACTCCAGGTAGGTCTTGATGGCCCACACCGCTTCCTGGCTCAGCACGCCGTCGAACGGCGGCATGTAGACGCGGCCGTCGCGCGTGCGGCCCTTGCGCACGGTGGTGGTGTAGAACTGCGAGATCTCGCTCATGCACGCCTGCTTCTTCTTTGCATCCGCCAATGAGACGCAGTCGCCGTCAAGCTTGCGCAGGTCCGGCGCGATGCCCCCTGACACCGCTTCCAGGCCATGGCAGCGCGCGCAGTTCTGGTTATAGGCCGAGCTGCCGATGCGCAGCGCCTCCTTGTGCGCATCGCCGCTGCGGTAGGGATTGTCCGGGCGCCATTCGTCGCCCAGTTGTGGTAACGCTTTGGTATCGACGGCCTGGGGCGTGACGTCGCCATGGGCCAGCGCGGAGCCGGCCGGGACGGCGGTCAGGGACGCGCAAAGCGCGAGCAAGGCAAGCAGGCGGCGCTGCATTTTCATGGATGTCTCCTACAGTGGACGGGTCTTGGTTGTTTGCCCTGTTTCCGCAAGAGCCATACCAGCCAGCCGGACCAGGCCCGGAGGCGCCTGCAGGCAGGCTTCACCGCGCCGCCATGGTTCAGTGCAACGCAGCATCGCGGCACGGGTGTCCCGGATTGCCACACCCTGGCAAGTGTTTTGCTTCATGACGCAACACTGTCGACCATGCGCCCGGTGAAGGCGCCGACAGCGACCCGCGCAAAGATCGCGGGCGGACTTTCCACAGGAGACAGAGAAATGACCTTCCAGCCGGAACCGGCCCGCCCNGCGGGACCCGCCCCGCCCCGCGGCGGGCGCCCCGGGTGACACGGGGCAGCCCGAGCGCGCCGAACTGATTGCCCAGGCCCACCAGCGTTCCGAGTCCTATGGCCTGCGTCCCTATGAATCGCCCGACTTCTGCCCGGTGCTGCAGAGCGAGCTGAAAACGCGGATCGAGCGTAGCCAGTCGCTGTTCGCCTATGCGCTGCCGGTGATGGAAACGCTCTACGACCAGATCGTGAATACGCAGAGCATGGTCATCCTGACCGACGCCGATGGCCTGATCCTGCACTCGATGGGCGATGACGACTTTCTGGCCCGGGCCAACCAGGTCGCGCTGCGCCCGGGCGCGGAGTGGTCGGAAGCGCGCCGCGGCACCAACGCCATCGGCACGGCCCTGGCCGAGAACCGGGCCACGCTGGTACACGGCGCCGACCACTTCCTGGAGGCCAACCAGTTCCTGACCTGCTCATGCATGACCATCCTCGACCCTTACGGCAAGACCGTGGGGGCGCTGGATGTGACCGGCGACCAGCGCGGTTTCCACAAGCACACCATGGCGCTGGTGCGGATGTCGGCGCAGATGATCGAGAACCAGCTGTTCGGCAACGCCTTCCGCGACATGGTGTGCATCCGCTTCCATTCGCGCGCGGAGTTCCTGGGCACGCTGGTGGAGGGCATCGTCTCCTTCACGCCCGGCGGGCGTTTCCTGTCAGCCAACCGCAGCGGGCAGTTCCAGCTTGGCCTGTCCAATGGCGCCCTGCATGCGCACACCTTTTCCTCGCTGTTCGGGCTGTCGATGTCGCAGCTGTTCGACGCGGTGCGCGCGGCCCATGCGGGCATCGTCCAGCTGCACCTGCCCAGCGGCGTCAAGGTCAGCGCCCGGGTCGAATGGAAGTCACCCGCCGCATCGCTGCCAGGCAACACCGATACCGGCCACGCAGTCCAGGCCGGCACGGCCGCCGCACCGCGCAGCCTGGCCGCAGGCCCGGCCCGCTCGCCCGGGCTGGACGACCTGGACACGGGCGACGCGCAGATCCGCGCGGTCATCGGCAAGTTGCGCAAGGTCATCGGCAAGGATATTCCGGTGATGGTGCTGGGCGAGACCGGCACCGGCAAGGAACTGATGGCGCGCGCCATCCACGCCGACAGCCCGCGCCATGCCGGGCCGTTCATTGCCGTGAACTGCGCCTCCATCCCGGAAAACCTGATCGAGTCCGAGCTGTTCGGCTATGAAGAAGGCGCCTTCACCGGCGCCCGCAAGAAGGGCGGCATCGGCAAGATGCTGCTGGCCAACGGCGGCACCCTGTTCCTGGACGAGATCGGCGACATGCCGCTGCATCTGCAAGGGCGGCTGCTGCGCGCGCTGCAGGAACGCGCGGTGTCGCCGCTGGGCAGCAGCAAGGTCATCCAAGTCGACGTCTCGGTGGTGTGCGCCACCAACCGCAACCTGCGTGACCTGGTCGCCAACGGCCAGTTCCGCGAAGACCTCTACTACCGCCTCAACGGGCTGGTGGTGCGGCTGCCGGCCCTGCGCGAGCGCGGCGACCTCGACGCGGTGGCCGCCAGGCTGCTGCGCCAGGACCAGGCGGGCGTGCAACCCGGCGAGCCGCCCCGCATCCGCGAGTCGGTGATGGAGATGTTCCGCCGCTACCACTGGCCGGGCAATATCCGCCAGCTGTGCAACCTGCTGCGCACCGCGCGGCTGATGGCCGAAGGAGAAGCCGAGATCACCGAGGACCACCTGCCCGACGACTTCCTCGATGACCTGCGCGAGCGCCAGGGGCATGCAGCGGTGCCCGCGGCCCATGTGCTGCCGGGCGCGCAGCCCACGCGGCTGGCCGATGTCGAGGCCATGGCCATTGTCGCCACGGTCAAGGCGCACAACGGGAATATCTCTGCGGCGGCCAAGGCGCTGGGGATCTCGCGCAATACGGTCTACCGGAAAATGGAAGAGGCCCGCGGGCTGCCCCACCAGGCCGGCTGATCCCGGCCACGCACCAGGGCAGCCGCGCGCTCAGGCCAGCGGCTCGCCCTGCATCCACAGGTCTTCCAGCTCGCGCCAGGCGCGCTGCACGTTCAGCGGGTGGCGCGACTGGAAATGGCGCCAATGCCGGAACGGCGCCGCCGCCACGGCGTCGCTGGCGCGCGAGGCATCGCTGCCCGCGGCCAGCGCGGCGCCGATTCCGTCCGCCAGCGCATCCAGGTAGGCCAGCGTCGGCGCCAGGGTCTGGGCGGGCGTGCCCGGCGCGGTGCCCACCACCGTGCGCGCCGGCAGCTCCTGCAGCCGCCGCAGCGCTCGGCGCCACCCCTGCAGGGAGGCCTCGTGCATCTCCGGCACGCGCTCGCGGTAAGCCAGGCCGCCCGCACACAGCAGCTGCAGCTGCGGCGCGTACAGCACCGTATCCGAGGCACTGTGCGCGTTCGCGTAAACCTGCACCTGCCAGGCGGTAGCGCCGGTGTGCAGCCAGCCATCGGGCTGCAGCGCGGGCTGCGGCAGCACGATCGCGGCGCCGCGCATGGCACCGTTCCCGAGCACCGTCGCCATGCGGGCCAGGCAGGCCGCGCAGCGTTGCCGCATCAGCGCAGCCGTCGCATCGGAAGCCAGGAACACGGGCCGGGGCCGCAGCCGTGCGAACGCGGCATTGGCCAGCACGTTCTCCGGGTGGGCGTGCGTGTTGACCACCCAACGCACGGGCTGCGGCGTCAGCGCCCGGATGGCGCCGAGCAGCGCACCGCCCCACGCCGCCTGCGGCCCGGGGTCCACCACCAGCACGCCCGCACCGCTCAGATGGACCAGGGTCGGCACCACTTCGGCGGCGTTGGCGCGCGCCACTTCGGCATTGCCGGCGCGGGCCACGTACACGCCTGGCTGCAGCCGCTCCAGCGTGACCCGCGTGCCGGCAGCGGCCGCCGGGTGCCAGCCGTTCATGGCCAGCGCAAGCGTGGCGCCAAGAAAGCCGCGCCGCGTCGTGGGCATCACCGCTGCCAGCCCGCGGCGCGGATCGCGGCCACCAGCGCGTCGCGCATGGCCCCGGCCGCCAGGTGTCCGCCGTCCACCCAGGCCAGCCGTGCGCCCGGCATGGCGGCCTGCAGGCGCAGCGCGTTGGCGGGACGGCAGACCTTGTCGGCGCGGCCATGCAGCAGCGTCACCGGCAGGCCATGCGCGCCGATGACCCGCGCCGCCCTGAGCAGGGCCGGCTTGCCCAGTCCGGCCCGGTTGCGCAGGTAGTGCGCCTGGATCCGGTATTTGTTCACCGCGGCCATGCGCTCACGCCGCGGCTGCCGGCGCGTAGGCGACGCAGGGGAAAGACCCAGCAACGCCCGTTCGCTCGCCTGCCACGCCGCGGCAGTGTCCCGTTTTTGAACAGGCGTACCACTTTGCAACAGCCGTGACACAGTGAGCAGCCGCGCGCGCGCATCGGGCAAGCGCTCGCCCCATGCCTTGACGCAACGCAGCATGCGGCGACCCCCATGGCGCGGTGAAAACAGCGCGAGCACATCGTCGCGTCCAGTCAGGAAGGAGCCGCGCAGGACCAGCGCCGCCACGGCGTGCGGGCATTGCGCCGCGTACGCGAGGGCAAGTGCCGCACCCCATGATCCGCCCACCACGCCCCAGCGCTCGATGCCCAGCGCGCGGCGCAGCTGCTCCAGGTCGGCCAGCAGCGCGCCCACGGTATTGCGGCGCAGGCAGCCGGCCGGCCTGGAGCGGCCGGCGCCGCGCTGGTCCGGCATCACCACGCGGTGCCGCCGCGGGTCGAACCACTGCGCCATGGCGGCAGAGCAGCCGCTGCCCGGCCCGCCATGCAGCACCAGCCACGGCTCGCCGTCCGCGGCGCCGGCCAGCCGCACATGCACGCGCTGGGCGTCGGGCGTACGCAGGTAGAAGGTAGTGGCCGTGCCGGAAAAGCCGGCGGATTTCGTTGATGCGTCGGGCATGGATGTTGCCTTGAAGGGATGCGGCAGTCGGGCGGCAGCCAGGCGCCGCTGCACAACGATATTCACTAACCATGCCACCCAAGGAGAGAGACATGCGCTGGACCACCCCCGCCTACACCGAGCTGCGGCTTGGCTTTGAAATCACAATGTACATCGCCAACCGCTGAACGTGCCGCGGTGCCTGCGACCGGCGCTGCGCCGACAGGCAAGCCGCGGACCGCAAGCACAACCAACGCAGGCAGGCGCCAGGGCTGGCGCCTGCCCCGCGAAGCCATGACCCAACACCAAGCGCTCACGCCATGACAAGCATCCGGGTACTGGGGTCGGCCGCCGGCGGCGGCTTTCCGCAGTGGAACTGCAACTGCCACAACTGCGACGGCGTGCGCCGCGGCACGGTGCGCGCCACGCCGCGCACGCAATCCTCGATCGCGCTGACGGGCGACGGGCCTGATGCCATCCTGGTCAATGCCTCGCCCGATATCCTGCAGCAGCTGCGCCAGGCGCCCGCGCTGCAGCCGGCGCGCGCGCCGCGCGACACCGCGATCGCCGCGGTGGTGCTGATGGATGCGCAGATCGACCACGTCACCGGCCTGCTGATGCTGCGCGAACACCGCCAGGCGCTGCCGCTCTATGCCACCGCCGCCGTGCTCGACGACCTGGGCGCTGCCTTCCCGCTGACGCGCATCCTGTCGCACTACTGCGGGCTGCAGACGCATGCCCTGCCCTGCGACGGCACCGCGTTTTCAGTCCCACCGCTGGACGGCGTGACACTGACGGCGATACCGCTGGAGAGCAAGGCCCCGCCCTACTCGCCCAACCGCCACGCGCCGCGCGCGGGCGACAACATCGGCCTGCGCATCGAAGACCGCCGCAGCGGCCGCAGCGCCTTCTATGCGCCCGGCCTGGGCCGCATCGACGACCACGTCTTTGCCGAGCTGCGCAGCGCCGACATCGTGCTGGTCGATGGCACCTTCTGGCGCGACGACGAGATGCAGGCGCCGGGCTTCTCCGGCAAGAGCGCCGCCGACATGGGCCACCTGGCCCTGTCCGGACCCGGCGGCATGATCGAGGTCCTGGAGCGGCTGCCCGCCAGCCGCAAGATCCTTATCCATATCAACAATACCAACCCGGTGCTGGTGGAAGATTCGCCGGAGCGCGCAGTGCTGGCGCGGCACGGCATCGAGGTGGCGTACGACGGCATGGAAATCGCACTATGACATCTGCCATCCTCCCCATCGCCTGGACCGAGGCCGAGTTCGAGGCCCGCCTGCGCGCCATGGAAAGCGGCTACCACATCCACCATCCCTTCAACCAGCGCATGGCGGCAGGCCAGTGTTCGCCCGCGCAGATCCGCGCATGGGTGGCCAACCGCTTCTACTATCAGGACAACATCCCGCTGAAGGACGCCGCCGTCCTGTCCAACTGCCCCGAGCGCGACACCCGCCGCGAGTGGGTGGTACGCATCCTTGACCACGACGGCACCGACACCCAGCCCGGCGGCATCGAGGCCTGGCTGCGCCTGGGCCAGGCGGTGGGCCTGGAGCGCGAAGCGCTGCTGAGCCACCGGCACGTGCTGCCCGGGGTGCGCTTTGCCGTCGATGCCTACGTCAACTTTGCGCGCCGCGCGCCGTGGCAGGAAGCCGTGTGCTCGTCGCTGACGGAGATGTTCGCGCCCGCAATCCACAAGGAACGCCTGGCTGGCTGGCCGACGCATTACCCGTGGATCGAGGCCGCCGGGCTGGACTACTTCCGCTCTCGCATTCCGCTCGCGCAGCGCGACGTGGACCATGGCCTGCGCGTGACGCTGGGCCACTTCCGCAGCGCGGCGCAACAGCAGCGCGCCCTCGACATCCTGCAGTTCAAGCTCGACGTGCTCTGGTCGATGCTCGACGCCATCCAGCAAGCCAACCCATGACAGCCAGCACGCAAGATCTCGCCAGACCGACCCTGCACCGGACCTTTCGCCTGCAATGGGAAGCGTCCCAGCAAAGCTGGGTGCTGCTGTACCCGGAAGGCATGGTCACCCTCAACGACAGCGCCGCCGCGATCCTGCAGCGCTGCGACGGCAGCCACACGCTGGACATGCTGATCGACGACCTGCAGGCCGCGTTTGGCGTGCAGGGCATCGCCCCGGAGGTACATGCCTTTGTCAAACATGCGATCGAACGCGGCTGGCTGGTCTGAGGCCGCGCCCGGCCCGCCGCTATGGCTGCTGGCCGAGCTGACCTACCGCTGCCCGCTGCATTGCGCCTTCTGCTCCAACCCGGTGGACTATGCCCGGCATACGGCCGAGCTGAGCACCGCGCAATGGTGCGACGTGTTCAGCCAGGCGCGGGCGCTGGGCGCGGTGCAGCTCGGGCTGTCCGGCGGCGAGCCGCTGCTGCGCAAGGACCTGGAACTACTGGTCAGGCATGCGCATGGCCTGGGCTTCTACACCAACCTCATCACCTCGGGCGTGGGCCTGACCGACGCCCGCCTTGCCGCCCTGCGCGATGCCGGCCTGGACCATATCCAGCTGTCGTTCCAGGACTCCACCCGCGAGCTCAACGACTTCCTGTCCAGCACGCGCACCTTCGACCTGAAGCAGCGCGTGGCGCGCATGATCAAGGCGCACGGCTATCCGATGGTGATGAACTGCGTGCTGCACCGGCATAACCTGCCGCATGTCGGCACCATCATCGAGATGGCCCTGCAGATGGGTGCCGAATACCTGGAACTGGCCAACACGCAGTACTACGGCTGGGCCTGGGAGAACCGGCTGGCGCTGCTGCCCACCCATGAGCAGCTGCGCGAGGCCGAGGACGTGGTCCGGCAGTACCGCGCGCGCATCGGCAGGCAATGCCAGATCCTGTTCGTGGTGCCTGACTACTTCGAGGCGCGGCCCAAGAAGTGCATGAACGGCTGGGGCACCACCTTCCTTGGCGTGGCGCCGGACGGCACCGCGCTGCCCTGCCATGCGGCGCGCATGCTGCCCGGCCTGGCGCTGCCGAACGTCACCACGCAGGGGCTGCGCGAGATCTGGACCGAAAGCGATGCCTTCCGCCGTTTCCGCGGCACGCAGTGGATGCAGGAACCCTGCCGTTCCTGCGACCAGCGCGAGCAGGACTACGGCGGCTGCCGCTGCCAGGCGTTCCTGGTCACCGGCGACGCCACCGCCACGGACCCGGTGTGCGAGCGCTCCGGCGCGCACGACAAGGTAAGCGAGATCGTGCTGCAGGGCCGGCTGGCCGTGGCGCAGGCGCGCGAGCAAGCGATGGTATTTCGCAGCGATGGCAACTCGCTGCGGCTGAGCAGCGGCCAGCGGTAAGAAAGGAAAGACCCCGGCATGGCAGGCGCCAGCCGGGGTTCCTTGCCGGCAAGCCGGCATCGCCAAGACAGTCGGAGCCTGTCAGATTTCTTGTGTGTTGAGG
>NZ_JFJW01000112.1:0-8388 GCF_000611125.1 Cupriavidus sp. SK-4 | reverse complement strand
ACCGAGGCGACAACTACCTTGACGCGCGCCGGAACCAAACGCAAAAGTGTGGGGCGCAGATGCTATTCGCCGCCAATATGCGGCGCATCCGCAAAGACAAAGGTTTTACGCAAGAGAAGGTTGCGGAAGCGGCCGACCTTCACGTCAACTACATCAGCTCGGTGGAGCGCGGCGAACGCAACATCTCGATCTGCAATATCGAGAAGATTGCTGTGGCGTTGGGCGTGGCCATGACCGCCCTCGTCGATGAAGCCGGGCCCTCGAAGGGCTACCAAAGCTCCTGAATCGTGCAGGCATTCGGCTATTTGTGTCGGAAGACGATAAGTCCGCTGCGGGCGATTGGGGCAGTCCGTGAATCGACCTACAGGCCCGGGTTCAGCGTCTTTACCTGCCCTGCACATAAAAACTGACAGGCCCGCCCGTCGGGCCCGGACGCCACCCGATCGTCAACCGGCGCGATCGCCGCGCTCCTCCACAGTAATCCGATGCAACAGCCGGTCATACCCATCGTAACCACCAGTCGCCGCGTGGTTCACGCATCGATTGTCCCAAACGACAAGCATCCCCTGCGACCACCGATGGCGATACACAAACTCCGGCCTGGCCTGGTGCTCGAACAACGCCCGCAAGATCGGCGCCGCCTCCTCGTCGCTCATGCCATCGATGCCGATCGTGTAGCCCATGCTGACGAACAAGGCTGTGCGCCCGGTTTCGGGATGCTTGCGCGCAATAGGGTGTAGCTGCGTTGCCAGCGCACTGTCCGAATAACGGATCGCCATCGAGCGCCCCTTGTCCTCCTCACCATATGCCCCCTGCCGCGAATAGCCGCGCCGCGCGGAATGGATGCCTTGCCTGCCGGCCACCAATGACTTGAGTTCCGCCGGCAGCGCGTCCCAGGCGGCGTACTGGTCGGCGAACAGCGTGTCGCCGCCCACTGGCGGAATGACGTTGCCGTAAAGCACCGTAGCCGCCGGTGGCTGCGCCAGGAAGCTCCAGTCCGAGTGCCAGGACTCGGCAAAAATCGGCGTGCGCTCGTTGGCATCGCGCCGGACTTGCGCGACATGGGGATGGCCAGGGATGGCGGTGAAGTAGGGATCGCTGCCGAGCGGGCCGATCGTTGACGCGAAGCGTTCGATGTCCTCGATGGCCAGGTCCTGGTCGGTGAAGGCAAGAACCTTGTGCTCAAGCCAGTGCCTGCGAATTTCGGCGACTTGCGCATCGGTCAGTGCCTGCCTCAGGTCCAGGCCCGTGACCAGCGCGCCGCAGGGGGTGTCCTGGGGCAGAACTTGCATTGCCATTGCGTCTCCTTGATGAGCGTAAGGAAGCGAGTGGGCGCACCAGGCGAACAGCGGCGCGCTCAGGCTGCCACGCCGACCGGGCGGTCGCCGGCGATGGTTGTGCGATGCAGCTCGCGGTCAAAGCCGTCATAGTCGTTCATCGCCAGATGCTGCGTGCAGCGGTTGTCCCAAACCGCAAGTGCGCCGCGAGTCCAGCGGAAGCGGCAGGTGAACTCGGGGCGGGCAGCGTGGGCGTAGAGGTATTGCAGCAGCGGCGCGCTTTCTTCTTCGGTCATGCCCTCGAAGCGCATCGTGTAGGTGCTGTTGACGTACAAAGCCTTCCTGCCCGTCGCCGGATGCACCCGCACCACCGGATGGAGAACCTCGCTGTTGGCGCGGTCATCGGTACGCACGTCCATCTTGTGGGCGGGGTCGCCGTTGTTGACCACGGCGCCTCTGGCGCCATAGGAGCGCACGGGGCTATGTACCGCGCGCAACTTGTCGAGCACCAGCTTTAGCCCATCGGAAAGGGCATCGTAAGCGTGATACATGCTGGCCCACATGGTGTCGCCACCGTAGGGCGGAATGACGCGTGCATACAAGGCAGACCCCAGCGGCGGGACTTCTGCATAGCTCATGTCCGTGTGCCATGCACCGCCAAAGTTGCGTTTGGTCTGCTCAGCCTTGCCCTTCATCACCGGCAGGATTTCAGCATGCCCTTCCAGCGCGCGGACGAATGGCACTTCCAGGAGATCGCCAAATCGGGCGCTGAACGCCTTGTGCTGATCCGGCGTCAACTGCTGGTCGCGAAAGAAGATCACCTGATGGTTGTGCAGCGCCGAGCGGATCTCTGCGAACGTCTCGTCCGGCACCGGCCGGGACAGGTCTACCCCACTGATCTCCGCACCCAGGGCGCCCGCTATGGGCTGGACATCGATGAAACGGTATTGCGACATGGCTTGCGTTCTCCTTCCTTAAAGCGTGTTAGCGACTGCGAGGGTTACTGGACGGTGATGTGGGCGCTGCGCACCAGCGCGCGCCACTTCTGCGTTTCCGCATCAATAAAGACGCCGAACGCCTCCGGCCCGGCGCCGGAGATGACGCCGCCCATCTCATCGATCTTCTTGCGGACGTCGGGCATCTTGAGCACTGCTTCCAGCTCTGAATCCAGCCGGGCAATGATGGGCTTGGGCGTTGCGGCCGGTACCAGCACGCCGAACCAGCCTGCAATCTCATAGCCGCGCAGGCCGGCTTCCGCCATGGTGGGCACCTCGGGCAGCAGCGGCGAACGCTGCGCCCCGGTGATGGCCAGCGCGCGCAACTTGCCGGACTTCACCAGTTGCAGCGCCGACGGCATGTTGTCGAACATCACCGGAACATGGCCCGCCACGGTGTCGTTCAGCCCCGGCGCGCTGCCTTAGTAGGGAACGTGGGTCATGCGCAGGCCGGCGGTGCTGGCAAACAGCTCGCCCGCCAGGTGCAGCGAGGTGCCGGCGCCCGGCGTTGCATAGGTCAGCGGCGTAGCCTGGCGCTTGCCGTACTGGATCAGGTCCTTCACGGATTGCACCGGCAGGGCCGTGTTCACGACCAGCAGATTGGGCACCGCCATCAGCATGGTCACCGGCGCAAGATCCTTGCTCGGCTTGTACGGCAGGTCGGAATAGAGCGAAGGATTGATGGCGATGGGGCCGATATTGCCCATCACGATGGTGTAGCCATCGGCCGGCTGCTTGGTCGCGTAGTCAGTGCCGACATTGCCGCCGGCGCCTGCCTTGTTCTCTACCACCACGGGTTGCCCGAGCCGCTCCCCCAACTTCTGGCCGACGATGCGAGCCAGCATGTCGGTGGATCCGCCGGGCGGGTAAGGGACAACCCATTTGATCGGCTTGCTCGGCCAGGCATCGCTGGCCCAGGCGGCAGGCCCGGGCATGATCGCAGCCGCGCAGGCCAGCGCGGCACTGAGAATGGGGCGCTTCATGTTGTCTCCTGTGGTGGGGCAGCGAGAATGCTTGCCGCCCACGCTTTCTTTGTTTATATTGTTCACCTAGTGAACGTACGTTACACGTAGTGAACAAATGAAGAGTAATAGATCAATCCTCAGGTGTCTAGCCATCCTGCAAGCCTTCCGCCAGAACGGCCGTCCGACCCTGGCCGAGCTGTCACGTGCGGTGGACTTGCCCCACCCCACGGTGCTGCGATTCCTGCTGACGCTGGAGGAAGAGGGATACGTGGCTCGCGAGGCAAACCAGTGGCGGCTCACCACGCGCGTGTTCGAGATCGGATTTGCCGCGATGGAAAGCCTGGGCGTGACCGAGGCGGTGCAGGAGCACCTGCAGCAGCTGGCCGACGCCTATTCCGGCACGGCGAACCTGGGGGAGATAAACCCCGAAGGCGTCATCATCGTCGGACGCGCAATGGCCCCGGCCGAGCGGCGCCGGCTGGTGGTCATGAACTTGCGGGTAGGCAGCGTGCTGCCGCCAGGCAGCGCCCTGGCCATGGCGCTTGCCCTGCCGGTCGGCGAATGGAGCGAGCTGGAATATCCGGAAAGCAATCAGATGTCGATTGCCGTGCCTCTGCCAGCGGTGGGGTCCAGGCAGCTGTCGCTTGGTATTTCTACGTCAATGGGCGAGGCTACGCCTGCGCGGATCAGGGAGGAGATGGTGCCGGCGCTGCAGCGGGCTGCGGGGAATGTTAGCAGGATGATTGGGTTGGCGCCGGCTTGAGGGGGCGGGAATGCAGGCATCGATCACGATGGCCTGCATGCATGACAGCTAACGGCTACCTCTGTACGACCGCGGTCGGCTCTTCCCGGCCGACGCCACCGCGAACAGCAGCATCAAGGGGTGATGGCTCGCTTTATAACGGCATCGATGTCAGCCCCTCATTGAATGCCGTGACCTTCTTCAAGTCTGCCGCACTGATCAGCCCTTCACCGCTGCACGCCCCGCCTTCGCGGCCCGCTTCACGGGCACCAACGTGACCGCCGCATCCTCGGTCCTGTCCGTATTGACCAGTACCCCTGCCGAGACAATATAGGCCGCCGCGCTCTCGATATCCCCGCGCAGCGCCGCGCATGCAGCCGCGCTGTCATGCCTGCGCAGGGCTTCGATCAGATTGTCGTGATGCTTGACCGCGACGCGCTCTTCCACGCGGCGCGATCCGGAGCGGAGGTCGTGGTTCAGGATCGGGCCAATGCGCAGCCACTGCGACTCGATCATCTGCAGCAGGATCGGCATGCGCGCCGCGGCATAGACAGCGAAGTGAAAGGCCTGGTTCGCGGCGATGACATCCGCGCCGTCGGGACTGCGCTTCGACATCTCGTCGGCAAACCGGCGGTGCAGTGCCTGTACCTGCTTTAGTTCCTCATCGGTGATGCGCTCTGCCGCAGTCGCGGTGGCGAGTCCCTCCAGTTGAATCCGGATCTTTGTGATCTCCTCGAACTGGCTGACGCTCATCCTCGGTACCCGCAGTGCACGGTTTGGCGTGAGCTCAAGTGCCTGCTCGGCAACCAGGCGATGCACCGCTTCCCGCACCGGCATGACGCTGACGTTCAGCGCGGCAGCAATGTTGCGCAGGGAAATCTGCTCTCCCGGCATCATCTGGCCGCTGATCAGCAGGTCTCGCAGCTGCGTGTAGACGTCGCGGCTGAGCGTCTGGCGGACAAGGGGCGTCACAAGGTCATTCAGGGTCATGCCGCGAAGCATAGCACATAGGGTTATTCTCTATATTTGATCTGTGATCACAGTTTTAATCTTCGTCCAGAAGGCAGGCATCCGCCTGTTCCCAAGAGGATTGGAATCATGTGGAAGGATGAATCGCTCGCCGGCAAACGTGTACTGGTGACCGCCGGCGCGGACGGAATTGGCCTGGAGATCACACGGGCTTTTGTGGAGGCGGGCGCCCGCGCCGCGGTTTGCGACGTGGCTGGAGACAGTCTTGAACGTGTCTGTGCCGAGTTGCCCGGCGTGGTGGCAGTCAGGGCCGACGTGTCGAAGGAAGCCGACGTCGAGGCACTGTTCCAGGCGGTGGATTGCGCCTTTGGCGGCCTGGATGTGCTCGTCAACAATGCCGGGGTTGCCGGCCCGACCGGCGGTGTCGAAACCCTGTCCCTGGCCGACTGGGAGCGCACGCTTGCCGTCAACATCACCGGCCAGTTCCTGTGCGCCCGCGCCGCGGTGCCGCGCCTGCGGCAGGGGCGCTCGCCGTCGATCGTCAACCTGTCCTCCGCTGCCGGGCATCTCGGCATGCCGGGCCGTTCCGCCTACTCCGCATCGAAATGGGCCGTGGTGGGCTTTACCAAATCGCTGGCGCTTGAACTGGGCGCGGATGGCATCCGTGTCAACACGGTGCTGCCCGGTGCGGTCGATGGCCCGCGTATTCGCGCGGTCATTGCCGCAAAGGCAGAGTCGCTCGGCAAGCCGCTTGAGGAAGTCACGCGCGACTACACGTCGCAGGCGGCACTGCACCGCATGGTGACGATGCGCGACATCGCCAACATGGTGCGCTTTCTCTGCAGCGACCAGGCGGCCAATGTGCACGGCCAGGAAATGGTCGTGGACGGCCTGACCCAGGCGCTCAGCTAGCGCGCCCGGCGCATTCCCGGGGGCCGCCGGATATCCGCGGCCCGCAGTCCGACAACACCCGACAAAGGAATCACCATGGCCAAGCGAGCCAAAGCCATCATCACCTGCGCCCCGACCGGCGCCATCCACACGCCCAGCATGTCGCCCCACCTGCCGGTGACCGCCGACGAGATCGCAACAGCCGCCATCGACGCGGCGCGCGCAGGGGCCGCCATCCTGCACCTGCACGCCCGCGACCCGAAGGACGGACGCCCGTCGCAGGACCCGGAGCTGTTCCGGCCGTTCCTCGCCAGGATCAGCGCCGAGACCGACGCCGTGATCAATATCACCACCGGCGGCAGCCCGCACATGACGGTGGAAGAGCGCATGTTGCCGGCCACGACCTTCAAGCCGGAGCTGGCCTCCCTGAACATGGGCTCGATGAACTTCGGCCTGTTCCCGATGCTCGACCGCTTCAAGGAATTCCAACACGACTGGGAGCGCGAACACCTGGAGAACAGCCGCAACCTGATCTTCAAGAACACCTACCAAGACATCGAGAACATCCTGCGCATCGGCAATGCCAACGGCACGCGATTCGAATTCGAGTGCTATGACATCAGCCATTTGTACAACCTGCGGCACTTCCTTGACCGCGGCCTGGTCAGTGGCCCGGTGTTCATCCAAACCGTCTTCGGCATCCTGGGCGGCATTGGCCCCGATCCCGAGGACCTGATGCACATGCACCGCACCGCCCGGCGCCTGTTCGGCGATCAGTTCCGCTGGTCGATCCTCGGCGCCGGCCGCAGCCAGATTCCGCTGGCGACTATCGGCGCGGCAATGGGCGCCAATGTGCGCGTTGGCCTGGAGGACTCACTCTGGATCGGTCCGGGCCAGCTGGCGGCATCGAGCGCCGAGCAGGTCACGCGCATCCGGACCGTGCTCGAAGCCCTGAACATCGACGTGGCCACGCCGGACGAAGCCCGCGACATCCTGGACCTCAAGGGCGCGGCAGGCACCGCGTTCTGAGCAGGCGGGGCCGCCACGGCCCGGCCCCGCCCAACCATCGACCACTGAAGACATCAACCAGGCAGAACGGCTGACGCGCGGCCCCAGGGCGTGGCGCCATATCCGCCGATGGAGACTACGCACATGCAGACCGTACCCGCCTCAGGCGCGCCGCCGCTGGCCGCGCCGACAGACCGCCCGCTGACCGCACTACTGTTCCGCAAGCTCATGCCCTTGCTGGTGCTGTCCTATGTGATCAGCTTTCTCGATCGCACCAACATTGCCCTCGCAAAGACCCACATCGCTGTCGACCTGAACATCTCGGCCGCGGCCTACGGGCTGGGCGCGGGTCTGTTCTTCCTCAGCTATGCCTTGCTGGAAATCCCGAGCAACCTGATCATGCATCGGGTCGGGGCGCGCTTCTGGATCACACGCATCATGGTGACGTGGGGCCTGCTGTCCGCGGCGATGGCCTTTGTCCAGGGCGAGACCTCCTTCTACATCATGCGCGTGCTGCTCGGCGCGGCCGAGGCGGGGCTGTTTCCCGGTGTGATGCTCTACCTCACGTACTGGTTCGGCCGCGAGGATCGCGCGCGGGCGGTGGGCTACTTCCTGCTCGGCGTCTGCATCGCCAACATCGTCAGCGGCCCGTTGGGCGGTGCCCTGCTGGGCATGGATGGCCTCTGGGGCTTCAAGGGCTGGCAATGGATGTTCGTGCTGGAAGGCATGCCCGCTGTGTTCCTTGCCGCGGTGGTCTGGAAGAAGCTGCCCGACGGTCCGGACAGCGCGCCATGGCTGACGCCAGCCCAGGCGCAGGAAGTCCGCAGCCGACTGGCCGCGGAAGCCGCCGATGCCAGTGCCGGCAAAGGTGGCCACTCGTTCCTGGGCGCCATGCGTGATCCGCAGGTCTGGCTGGCGATCTTCATCTACTTCTGCCATCAGATCTCGATCTACACGGTGATCTTCTTCCTCCCGGGCATCATCGGCACGTACGGCAAGCTCACGCCCGTGGAAATCGGGCTGCTCAATTCCCTGCCCTGGATAGCCGCCGCCATCGGCGCCGCATGGCTGCCCCGGCATGCCAACACCCCACGGCGCGGCCGCCGCCTGCTCTGCCTGGGGCTGGTCGTGATGGCAGGCGGCCTGCTGATTGCCGCCTTCGCAGGCCCGGTGATGGCACTCGTCGGCTTCTCGCTGACCGCGCTGATGTTTTTTGTGGTGCAGTCGATTGTCTTCCTGTTCCCGTCGTCTCGCCTGAAGGGCGTGGCGCTGGCGGGCGGACTGGCCCTCATCAATACCTGCGGGCTGGTGGGCGGATTCATCGGACCGTCGGTGATGGGCATTATCGAACAGGCGACCGGCAGTACGCGCAATGGGCTGGTCATCATGGCGGGCCTGTTGCTGATCGCCTGCGCCGTGGCGCCGTTTTTGCGGCAGGGGCAGGAACGCTGAAGGGTTGTAAGGCGGGAACGCCACCATGACAGGAGGTGGTGCTGACTGTATTCCAAGTGGAGCCTGTCAGATTTCTTGTGTGTTGAGGT